>NZ_BAAILO010000586.1:0-14038 GCF_054589115.1 Cupriavidus sp. 8B
GCCTGCAGGTGGAGCATCCCGTCACCGAGATGATCACCGGGCAGGACCTGGTCGAATGGCAGCTCCGCGTGGCTTCCGGCGAACCGTTGCCGCTCAAGCAAGATCAGCTTCACATCCACGGCCACGCGCTGGAAGCCCGCGTCTACGCCGAGAACCCCGACAAGCAGTTCCTGCCCTCCACCGGCACGCTGCGCTACCTGCGCACGCCGGCGGCGGTGACGTTCACGCTGGGCCAGGACGGCAGCGGCCCGGCGGGCGTGCGCATCGACTCCGGCGTGCGCGAAGGCGACACCATCAGCCCGTACTACGACCCCATGATCGCCAAGCTGATCGTGTGGGGCCGCGACCGGGACGAAGCGCTGGCGCGCATGGCGCAGGCGCTGGCCGAGTATCACGTGGTGGGCCCGTCGACCAACGTCGCCTTCCTGCGGCGGCTGGTGACCTCGCAAGCGTTCCGCACCGCGGATCTCGACACCGGGCTGATCGAGCGCAACCAGGCGACGCTGTTTCCCCCGCCCGCGCCGGTAGGCATGGAGGTGATCGCCCTGGCGGTGGCGGCGCTGCTGGATGCGCAAGCCCGCGCGCGCCGCGTCGATCCGGCCGACGCGCATTCGCCCTGGCAACATGCGGGCGCATGGCGGTTGAATGGCGGGGAGCGGCGCGCCCTGCGTTTTTCCGTAGCCGGCGCGGCGGGCAGCCATTTCGCTGATGTGACGCTCGCCACCGATGCGCGCGGCAGCACGCTGTTCTTCGCCGACCAGGCCGCGCCGTTCCGGGCGCAGTGCGCGGCGGACGACATTCGTGTCGATCTCGGCACGCGGCGCGCCCGTGGGCAGGTCCATGCGGAAGGTGATACCTTCCATGTGTTCAGCGGCCATCGCCATGTGGCCCTCACCTGGATCGACCCGCTCGCGCATGCCGCCGAGGGCGAAGGCGAGGGCGGCAAGCTCACCGCGCCCATGCCCGGCAAGGTCATCGCGGTGATGGTCCAGGCCGGCAGCCGGGTCGCGCGAGGCGCGCCGCTGCTGGTGATGGAGGCCATGAAGATGGAGCACACCATCAGCGCGCCGGCCGACGGCGTGGTGGGCGAGGTGCTGTACGGTGTGGGCGAGCAGGTTGGCGAAGGCGCTCAGTTGCTGTCCTTCGAAGCCGGAAACGGCTGAGCTGCCACCCTTGGTGTGCGCCTGCAGCAAGAAAACCGCAGGCCATGCCCATCCTCTGCGAAAATGGAAGAGAAAGAAGACCAGAGTGGAGATGAGATGAAGTTGCAGTTGTATGTACCGGATGGCCGTTACCAGCCCTGGATCGACGGCTTTAACGAAGCCCTGCCCGAGGCGCAATGCCTGACCTGGGAAGACAGCAAGAACGAGCAGGTCGACTACGCCGTGGTGTGGCGCCCGCCGCTCGAGATGCTGCGCGCTCGCACCGACCTGAAAGCCGTGTTCAACCTGGGCGCCGGCGTGGACGGCATCCTGAGCCTGCGCGACACCGCCCCGGATGCGTTGCCGGCCGGCGTGCCCATCGTGCGCCTGGACGATGCCGGCATGGCCGCGCAGATGATCGACTACGTGACGCACGCGGTACTGCGCTACTTCCGCCGCCTGGACGAATACGCGCTGGCCCAGCAGGCCGGCACCTGGCGCTTTCTCAAGCCGCATCGCCGCGCCGATTTCACGGTGGGCGTGATGGGCGTGGGCACGCTCGGCGCGCAGATCGCGCAGGCGCTGGCCGGCTTCGGCTTCCCGGTGCGCGGCTGGAGCCGCACGGCGCGCGATATCGAAGGCGTGCGGGGCTTTGCCGGCGAGGCCGGCCAGGCGCCGTTCCTGGATGGCCTGCGCGTGCTGGTCAATGTGCTGCCGCTCACGCCGGAGACCGAGAACATCCTCGATGCCGGCCTGCTCGGCAAGCTTGCCAAGGGCGCGTACCTGGTCAACGTGGCGCGCGGCCCGCACCTGGTCGAGGAAGACCTGCTGGCCGCCGTGCAGTCGGGCCAGATCGCCGGCGCCACGCTCGACGTGTTCCGTACCGAGCCGCTGCCCGCCGAGCATCCCTTCTGGGCCGAGCCGCGCATCACCATCACGCCGCATATCGCGGCACTGACGCTGCGCGAAGACAGCGTCGCCCAGATCGCGGCCAAGATCCGCGCGCTGGGCGCGGGCCAGCCGATCGCCGGCGTGGTCGACCTGCAGCGCGGCTATTGAGCAAGCCGGGTGCCGGGGCGGAGCGTTTGCGCCGGGTGCCCGGGCCCAATGTCCGTACATTAGTTAAATGGCGCGCGCGGCAAAGCGCGTGCGCCGCAACCAGACAGCGAGGAGACATCGTGACCCTGCCCAACTATGTGAAAGTCGTAGAAGTCGGCCCGCGCGACGGCCTGCAAAACGAGAAGGCCTTGGTGCCCACCGAGGTCAAGGTCGACCTCATCAACCGCCTCAGCGACGCCGGCTTCGTCAATATCGAAGCCGCATCGTTCGTCTCGCCCAAATGGGTGCCGCAGATGGCTGACGGCGCCGACGTGATGGCGCGCATCCAGCGCCGGCCGGGCACGCTGTACTCGGTGCTCACGCCCAATATGAAGGGCTTCGAAGGCGCGGTGGCGGCCAGCGCCGACGAGGTCGTGATCTTCGGAGCCGCCAGCGAGGCGTTCTCGCAAAAGAACATCAACTGCTCCATCGCCGAGTCCATCGAGCGCTTTGCGCCCGTGGCCGCCGCCGCCAAGGAAAAAGGCCTGCGCCTGCGTGCCAGCATCTCCTGCGCGCTGGGCTGCCCCTACCAGGGCGAGGTGCCGGTGCACGCCGTGGTGGACGTGGTGCGCCGCATGCGCGATCTCGGCTGCGACGAGATCGACATCGCCGACACCATCGGCGTGGGCACACCTGGCCGGGTGCAGGAGGTGATGCACGCGGTTGCCGCCGAATTCCCCATCGACCGGCTCTCCGGCCATTTCCACGACACCTACGGGCAGGCGCTGTCCAATATCCTGGCAAGCCTGCAGGTCGGCATCTCGATCTTCCACGCCTCGGTGGCCGGCCTCGGCGGCTGTCCTTATGCCAAGGGCGCCACCGGCAACGTGGCCACCGAAGACGTGCTGTACATGCTGCACGGCATGGGCATCCACACCGGCGTGGACCTGGAGCAGGTAGTGCGCGCGGGCGACTTCATCTCGCAATCGATCGGCCGCGCCAACAGCTCGCGCGTGGGACGCGCGCTGCTGACGAAGTGGGGCGCCGCTGCCGACGCTGCGCCTGCCTGCGTATAAGGCCTTCCATCCGAACCCTATCGACATGAACACTCACTCTCCCGACAACGCTAACGACACTGCCGCGTTGCCCGAAGCGGCGCAGCGCGTGGCCGGCCTGCTGGCCGGCCTTGGCCACGACAAGCCCGTGGTCATGCTGCCCGCCACCGGCAAGACCTCGGCCGAGGCCGCGGCCGGCCTCGGCTGCTCGGTGGCCGAGATCGCCAAGTCCATCATCTTTCGCCGCGTGGCCGACGACGCGCCGGTGCTGGTGATCGCCAGCGGCAGCAACCGCGTCGACGAAGCCAAGGTAGCCGCCGTGGTGGGTCCGCTCGGCAAGGCCGACGCCAGGTTCGTGCGCGAGAAGACGGGCTACGCCATTGGCGGCGTCTGCCCAATCGGCCACGCGGTGGCGCCCGTGATGCTGCTCGACAGCGACCTGTTCCGCTACGACAGCCTGTGGGCCGCCGCCGGCCATCCGCACGCCGTGTTCAACCTCACGCCCCAAGAGCTGCAGCGCATGACCGGAGCCGAGGTGGCCGACGTGGCGCAGCGCCATTGCGCATGAAGCCGCTGCTTGCACCCGGCATCAAGGGCGAGGGCTGAGGCGATGTCGCAAGCCACCCGCCTCGCCGCCGAGCTCGCGCGCGGCGCGCAAGCCGCCCAGCGCGCGCAGCCCGTGCCGTCGCCGTGCCGCAATGTGTGCCGCATGGACGCCGCGAGCGGCTTGTGCGAAGGCTGCCTGCGCACGATCGACGAGATCGCCGCGTGGTCCGGCAGCGACGAGGCCGGGCGGCGCAGGATCTGGCTGCTGCTGCCGCAGCGCGCCGCGGCGCTTGCCGCAAGGACAGCGCCATGATGCATCCCACCCACAACACAGCGTGACCCGGCCATGACCACCGCCATCGACTGGTACTTCGACCCGATCTCGCCGTTCGCCTACCTGGCATTCGAGCGCTTGCCCCGGGCGTTGCCAGCCGATGTGACGGTGCGCTACGTGCCGCTGCTGTTTGCCGGGCTGCTGCGCCATTGGGGCAATGTCGGCCCGGCCGAGATCGCACCCAAGCGCCGCTTTACCTTCGAGCACGTTGCCTGGATCGCGCACCGCGACGGCACGCCGCTCGCCATGCCCGCCGTGCACCCGTTCAATCCGCTGCCCCTGTTGCGCCTGGCGGTAGCGCTGGAGCTCGAAGGCCGGCTCTCGCATGCCACGCTGGCGCCCATTTTCCGCTTCGTCTGGCAGCAAGGCCACGTGCCCCAGCAACAGGCCGAATTCGATGCCCTGTGCGGCGCGCTGGGCGTACCTACCGCTGCGCTGGCACAGGATGCGGTCAAGGCGCGCCTGCGGGAGAACGGGGACGAAGCGCTGGCGCGCGGCGTGTTCGGCGTACCTACCGCTGCGCTGCAGGAGGATGCCGAGGGGCAGTTGTTCTGGGGCCTGGATGCGCTTGACATGCTCGCCGCGCGGCTTGGCCAGGATCCCTTCTTTGCCTCCGAGGCATTCCGTGCCGCCGCCGCGTTGCCGGTTGGCGCGGGGCGTGCCGACGCGCCAGCGGGCAACCCAGCGGCCGCCGGCCGCTGATCAGCTGATTTGCCGACACCCCGATGCCAACTACCTTCACGTCTTCCACCCTGCCTCCCACCCTGCCTGGCACCATGCGCGTATTCGAGCGCGGCTGGCTATCCGCCAACAACATCCTGTTTGCCGACGGCGATGACACCGCGCTGGTCGACTCCGGCTACGTCACGCATGCGCCACAGACGCTGGCCCTGGTCGAGGCCGGCCTCGGCGGCCGGGTGCTGCGGCGCCTGGTCAACACGCACCTGCACTCCGACCACTGCGGCGGAAACGCCACGCTGCAGCGCCGCTGGCAGCCGCGCACGCTGATCCCCGCCGCGCAGGCCGAGGCGGTGCGCGCGTGGGACGTGGACGCCCTCAGCTACCGCGCCACCGGCCAGCAGTGCGACCGCTTCACCTTCGACGACGTGGTGCAGGACGGCGATACCTTGCGCCTGGGCGGGATCGAGTGGCAGGTAGTCGGCGCGCCCGGCCACGATCCCCATGCCGTGATGCTGTTCGCCCCGCAGGAAGGCATCCTGATCTCGGGCGATGCGCTGTGGGAGAACGGCTTCGGCGTGATCTTCCCGGAACTCGAAGGCGAGAGCGGCTTCGCCGAGCAGGCGGCCGTGCTGGCGCGCATCGCCACGCTGGATGTGCGCGTGGTGATTCCCGGCCACGGGCGGCCGTTCACCAACGTGGCGGCCGCGCTCGACGTCGCCGGCGGGCGCCTGGCCTACCTCAGCGCCGATGCCGGGCGCAACGCCACGCATGCCATCAAGGTGCTGGTGAAATTCAAGCTGCTGGAGCAGCAGCGCATGCCACGCGACGCGCTGCTGGCGTGGATGGCGCAGGCGCCGCTGATGCAGCGCATCCACGCGCGCTTCATGCCCGCGCAGGACATGGCGGCCATCCTCGACCGGGTCCTGGCGTCGCTGGCAGCCGCCGGCGCGCTGGCGCTGGAAGGCGGCGAGGTGTACAACCGGGATTGAGCGGTAACACCGGTAACGCGGGCGCCACCATGCCGTGGAGCCTGTCCCCGACCCTGACCCTTTGCGAGGAAACCGTCCATGCCTGCCTTTCCCGTCGCACTGCTTCACCCCCTGGTCGCGCATCTCTCTGCCTCCACCATTCACGCGCACGGCGCCGATCTCGAGATCGAGCTGGCGCCGTTCGTCCTCGGCGGCGCGCCGGTGCGCACGGCGATCCGGCTCGATGGCATGAGCCTGCCTACCTTCAGCCTTGAACAACTGGCCGGCAAGCGCCTCGTGTTCCCGCTCAACCCGGAGCCCGGCTACATCGACGGCACGCTCTACTTCGACGGCCGCCACCACGCGGTCGACATCCGCGAGTTGCGCTTCGGCAAGCTCGACCAGTACGGCCTGCCTGTGAGGATCGAGGGTCGCATTCATTTCGACGACGGCGCCCGCTTCGACGACACGGCACTGAGCCTGGCCGCCCGCATCGCCCGCCCTTTGTCCGAGATGGAGATCGACGTGCTGATCGACCGCGCCGCCGCCGAGGCCGGCGTTGGCTCGATCCAGCAATCCGGCAAGGTGATGGCCGCGCTAAGCCGCCACCCGAGCCTGCGTCATGCCGACATGGCGCTGCTGCATGCGCGCGTGCGGGCCAGGCTGCTGATTGGCGAAGCCATGAGGCCGAGATGAGGCTGCGCGGCCACTACACTCGCTACACTGGCGTGCAGGCCGGGCGTGTCGCGCCACACGATGCCCGTGCCGGCAAGTTCCTGCGCTGACCGAGTCCCAAGGACGCACCATGCAAGCCCTTCACGGCCAAGGCTTCCTCCTTCGCCCCTTTCGCTATCCCGACGTGCCCCAGTTCGTGGCCGCCGTGCACGAATCGCTCGAGACCGTGGGCAAGTGGCTGCCGTGGTGTCGTGCGGGCTATAGCGTGCGCGACGCCGAGAACTGGGTCGACATGTGCACGGAGAGCATGGCCATTGGCGAGGCCTACGACATCGGCGTGTTCGCCCCGGACGGCAGGGAGCTGTATGGCGGCGTTTCCATTAACCAGATCAACCGCGACTACAACTTCGGCAACCTCGGCTACTGGATCCGCCAGAGCCGGCAGCGGCAGGGACTGGGCGCGCGCGCGGCCGAGCTGATGGCGTGCTATGCCTTTCATCGCCTCGGGCTGACGCGCCTGGAAGTGGTGGCGGCCGAGCACAACATGGTCAGCCGCGCTGTTGCGGAGAAGATCGGCGCGCAGTTCGAATGCATCGCGCGCAACCGGCTGGTGCTGCACGGCGTCCCGTGCTCGGCGGCGATGTATTCGCTGGTGCCGCCATGGTACGGCAATGCCGGGCCTGCCAGGGATGCGGGCAAGGATAAGGATAAGGATAAGGATAAGGACAAAGACAAGGGGAGGTGAGATGAGGGGAAGCTGCCTGTGCCAGGCCATTGCATACGAGATCGACCAGCTCGACGGGCCGATCGTCAATTGCTCCTGCCGGACTTGCCGCAAGGCGCACGGCGCGGCGTTTCCCGCCACGGCGCGTGTGTTGCACGAACACTTTCGCTGGCTCAAGGGCGAGCAACACCTGCGCGCGTTCGCTTCATCGCCCGACAAGGATCGCTTGTTCTGCAGCCAGTGTGGGACGCATCTCGTGGCGCAGCGCGCAGGGCAGCCTTCAGTGATTCTGCGGGTGGCTACGTTGGACGAGGATCCCGGGCGCAGCCCGGAGATCCATATCTGGCGCTCGCATGAAGTGCCATGGGCGGCGTATGGCGAGGGCGTGGTTGGGCATCCGGAAGTTCCCTCTCTGGCGGGGTAGAGCCGGGATTCAGTGGCGCCCCGCTAAATGCCGCTGCATGGCTGCAGCGGCATTCGATAGATCCAGATGACTACTTGGTGATCGCAAACGCATAAGTCCTCTCGTCCTGGCGCGGCACCACCTTGTACCCCTTCTTCGCCGCCCACACGTTGATCTGGTAATACAGCGGGATCACGCCGTAATCCTTGATCCCGATCTCGGTCGCTTCCTGCAGCAGTTTCTCGCGCGCGCGATCGTCGATCGTGGTCAGCGCCGTGGCCAGCTTGGCATCCAGCGCAGGATTGCTGTAGCGGCCGCGATTGGATGAGCCCCAGCCCTTGGCCGGATCGTAGGTTGCCAGGAGCGACTTCAGCGACGAGCCGGCCTCGCCCGTGTCCGCGCCCCAGCCGGCCAGCATGAAGGAGAACTCCAGCTTGTTGGCGCGCGTGAAGAAGGTGGCGGACGGCATCGCTTCGACCCGGGTCTGGATGCCGATGCGCGCGAGCATGGAGGCAATCGCCTGCGCGACTTGTTCGTCGTTGACGTAGCGGTTGTTGGGCGCGTGCAGCGTGAGCGCGAAGCCGTCGGGGTAGCCGGCGTCGGCCAGCAGCTTCTTGGCGCCGGCGGCGTCGAAGGTGTCGGGCTTGAGGCCCGGCACATGGCCGAACAGCGTGGAGTTGACGAGCTGCCCGGTGGGCTCGGCGGCGCCTTCCATCACGCGGTCGACGATGGCCTGGCGCGAGATGGCGTGCGAGATGGCGGCGCGCACGCGTGGGTCCTTGAGCGGATTCTTGGCGACGGGCTTGCCGGCCTTGTCGGTGACGAAGGGCGTGACGTCGCGGTTGGTGTCCAGGTGCAGGTACATCATGCGGAAGGTCGGCACCTTGAACACGCTCACGGCGGGATCGCTTGAGAGCTTGCGGATATCCGAGGTGGGCACGTTCTCGATGACCTGCACGTCGCCGGCGAGCAGCGCCGCCACGCGCGGCGCGTCGTTGGTGAGGATGCGCAGCGACACGGTGTCCCACTCGGGCTTGTTGCCCCAGTAGCCGTCGTTGCGGGTCAGCTCGATGCGGTCGCCCTTGCGGAAGCTGACGAACTTGTACGGGCCGGTGCCGACCATGGCGCGGCCGCTGTTGAAGTCGTCGCCGCTGGCGTTCTCCGCGACCTTCTTCGACAGCATGTAGATGGTGGAGAGGTCATTGGGCACCAGCGGGTAAGGGCCGTTGGTGGTGATACGCACGGTCAGCTTGTCGACCGCGGTGATGTCCTTGAAGCCCTTGGTGTAGATGGTGTACGGCGACGGGCTGTTCTTGACCGTGGCGGGGCGGTTCAGCGAATAGACCACGTCCGCCGAGGTGAACTCGCTGCCGTCGTGGAACTTCACGCCGGGGCGCAGCTTGATTTCCCAGGTGGTGTCGTCGACCGGCTTCCACGAGAGCGCCAGCGCGGGCTTGAAGCGCATCTTCTCGTCCTTGGCGATCAGGGCCTCGAACATATGCTCGGCCACGTTCGCGTTGGGCGTGACGTTGTGATAGTGCGGGTCCAGCGAGGTGATGTCCCCGGACATGCCGATGGTGAGGCCGGCGGCAACAGCGGTCGTGGAGAGTGCGGCGCAGGCTAAGCTTGTGGCAAGTGCTGCGGCGCCAAGGGCGCGGCGGATGATCGTCATCGATGGGTCCCCGGTAGGCAAGATGCGGTGCAGGCATTGTCAGGAGATGCAGACATCCATGTCAAGGCGGGCAGACCCGCAGCGCCGGATGCACCGGGGCGAGGCGGCCGTGCACAGCGGGCGTGCGGTTTTGCGGGGTGTTTGCCCTGCCGCGCGGCACAAACTTCCGACTGTCAACTGTCAACTGTCAACTGTCAGGCCGCAAACCGGCGCAACTGTGCCTGTGCGGCCTGACAGCCCGGCTTTATATTGGAAGCCATTCTCTTTGCGCCACGCGCGCCTCCCCGCCCATGCTGAAGATCCTTGGAAAGGCCTCCTCCATCAACGTCCGCAAGGTGCTCTGGTGCTGCGACGAACTCGGCTTGCCGTTCGTGCGCGAGGACTGGGGCTCCAGCTACCGCGCTACCGATACGGCGGAATTCCTCGCGCTGAATCCGAACGCGATGGTGCCGGTGCTCGACGACGACGGCTTTGTGCTTTGGGAGTCGAACACCATCATCCGCTACCTGGCGTCGCGCTATGGCGATGGCGATGGCGCCATCTACCCGGCTGCCGCGCAGCAGCGCGCACGGGTGGAGCAATGGATGGACTGGCAGGCGACGGAGCTGAACAATGCGTGGCGCTACGCGTTCATGGCGCTGGTCAGGCAATCGCCTTTGCATCAGGATGCCGCGGCGCTCGCTGCGTCCATCGGCAACTGGTCTCGGCATATCGGCATCCTGGAGCGGCAACTGTCAGGTACCGGTGGCTATGTGGCTGGCGATCGCTTCACGCTGGCGGATATCCCGATCGGCCTGTCGGTGAACCGCTGGTACGCCACGCCGCTGGCGCATCCGGACTATCCCGCGGTAGCCGCCTATTTCGAGCGGCTTGGCGGCCGGGAGGGTTTCGTGCGCCACGGCCGCAACGGCATTCCCTGATGGGGAGCTACGCGCGTGGCAGCGTGCGCTGCAGCGGCGCAGCCGTCGCGGCGGCAGCCTGCGCGGGCTCGTTCTCCAGCGTCGCGACCCGCAATGGCGCGGCGCCTACCGGCAGCGCGCGCTCGATCTCGATGCCTGCGCCACGCTGCGCCGCCAGTGCCTGCAAACGCGTGAATTCGCCACACCAGATGATCTCGATATCGCGGTCGCGGCTGGTGTCGCGTGCCTCGGAGAAGGCCACGGCGCGCATTTGCAGCCGCGCGCTGTCGCCGGCGCCACCGAGTTCCACGCCATAGCCCGGCGTGGCCGTCTTGCGCAGCGCCACCTTGCCTTGCTCGGCCCATGCGGTAGCCATGCCTTCGCGCACCTCGTAGCCAAGGCTGGCCAGGCCTCCCAGCACGGCCTCGCGGCGGGCGAGCGCGGCCTGCCGCTGGAGCAGGGTTTCGAGCATCGCTTCGCCGTGCTCGCATTGCACGCCGATGGTGGCGGCGTCCGCCGCCTGGCGCGCAATGTCGATGACTTTGCGCAGTGCGAGAGCGTCGTGGTCCAGGGTGCCGGATCCCAACGTGCCAAGGCTGTCCAGGCGCGCCGCCAGCGCATCCAGGCGCAGCAGCCATCCGGCACGCACCTGTCGCTCCCGCGCAGCCGCGGCAAGATCCAGCAACAGGCTGTCCAGCAACATGCTGCGCCGCGCCGATGCCGTCTCCGCCTGGGCGTTGGCTGCGCGCGCGGCGAAGCTGGCGGCGGCGTCGTGGTCGTCCAGTGCTTCCAGCATGCCGATGTGATGATCGATCTGGCGCAGGCGCGCATCGGTGGCGCCTGGCTGGCGCGCCTGCCATTGCGACAGCGTTTCGGTGGGCACGCCAGCCGACAGGGCGCTGGCGAGCGCGCGCTGCGCATCGCTCAGCGCGGCTCGCTCTTCCGGTGGCGCCATCAGGGTGAAGCCGCGTGCAAGCGCAGCCTGCGCTTGCGGGCCATGCAGGGTGCCGTCTTCGATGGCCTGCAGCGCCGTCAGCAAATCCGCTGGCAAAGCCCGCTGCGGATCCCGCTGCTGATGCGCGCGGCGCAATGTGGCGGCGTTCTGCATCAACTGCCGCTGCTGCTGGCGGGCCTGTCCGGCGTGCTCCGCGGCGCGCTGCCGGCATGCCTCGAGATCGCCCTGCAGGAAGGCAAGCTCAGCCGCGGCGCCGCGCTGCAGCGCCTCGAACCGATCGGCTTCCAGCAGCGCCTGCAGGCCGGCGCGGCGCTCGCGCGTGGCCACCAGCGTGGCTTGGTCGAGCTGTCCCAGGCGCTGTCCTTCGCGGCTCCAGTTGGCCATGGCGTGGTCGAGTTGCGCGAGCTGGTCGCGCCCGCGTGCGATGCGCTCTTCCCGGGTGACCACCCGGACTACCTTGGGGCCGCTCATGGCGTGGCTCCTGTCGATGCCGCTTCGGCGGCGGCATGCGTGGCGGGTTCGCCCGGCGCCTCGTCCAGCTGCGCCGCCGGGCGCGTGGCGGCTTCGATCGCTGCCTTCAGGCGCGCACGCTCGCTCTCGCCGTCGTGGTACCAGCCGTGCGAGGAAACGCGGTGCACCCGCGCGATGGCGCGCGCTAGTACGGAAGGGCGCCAGATCTCGCGGGCACGGGCGCGGGCCAGCAGCGCGTGGCGCGGCGCATCGCATTCGATGCCCAGGGCATACAGGCCGGTGCGCGGGTCCTCGATGGCATAGTCCAGCCCGAAGGCGTCGCCTTCGCTGGCCGGCGCGAGCTGCCATCCGAGGCTGCGGACATAGCTGGCTACCGCGGCCTTGAAACCGTCCTGGGGCGCATCGTCGACTTCGCTGCCGGCGCTGCGCGGGCCTTCCGCCCGTTCGCCGTGGAGCCTGCCGAGCAGGCCTTCGCAGGCGGGGAATTCGCCGGCGGACAGCGTGCGGGCGTACTCAAGATAGCTTTGCAGGAAGTCGCGCGGGATGGCCGGCGCGCGGCGCGTGGACAGCATGTCGGAGATATCGGAGATGGGCATCGAGGTCACCATCACCACCTTGCGGCGCGCCCGCGTGACGGCTACGTTCAGGCGGCGCTCGCCGCCCTTCTGGCCGAGCACGCCGAAGTTGCGGCGAAAGCTTCCCTGGCCGTTGCGGCCAAAGGTGGTGGAGAACACGATGATGTCGCGCTCGTCGCCCTGCACGTTTTCCACGTTCTTGACGAACACCGCCATGTCCTCGCCGCCTTCGCTGCGTTCGCGTTCCTCGCGGTAGGCGGCGCGGAAATCACCGTCGCGCGAGGCGCGTGCCTCCAGCACTTCTTCGATCAGGTCGGCCTGCTTGCGGTTGAAGGTGACCACGCCCACCGAGGGCCGCTCGGCGAACGGCGCCTGCCATAGCGTGGCGAGCAGGTCTGCCACCTTCTCGGCTTCGGCGGGGTTGGTCTGGTTCTGGTAGAGGCCGTCCACGCGGATCAGCTCCACGGGCTTGTCCTGCAGGATGCGCGTGCGCGGATGGCGCACCGGCACGCTGAGCCGGTTGCCATAGAACGCGGCGTTGGAAAAGCCGATGAGCTCGCGGTAGGCCGATCGGTAGTGGATCTGCAGCGTCGCGCTGGGCAAGGCGGTGCGGGCCAGTTGCAGCAGGTCGGGGCAATCCTTGATCTCGCGCCGGTTCCACTCCTCGTCGAAGGCGTCCTGCACGGCCTCGTCGGCGTTTTCGTCAGGGGCCTCGCCGTCGAACAGCTCGGCCTCGTCGCTCTCGATGCGGCTGGAGAAGAAGCTGGTCGGCGGCATCTGCTTCTCGTCGCCGCTGACCACCGCGACGCGGCCGCGGAACAGGGTTGGCAGCGCGTACTCGATGGGCATCTGCGAGGCTTCGTCGTAGATCACGGTGTCGAATAGCCCGGCCTTGAGCGGCAGCACGCGGCTAGCCACGTCGGGGTTCATCAGCCACACCGGGCGCAGCGCCATGAGCCCCAGCGGCGCACCCAGCTCGATGAACTCGCGCAGCCTACGTGCGCGCCGTCCGGTGAGGCGGGTGATGTCCTCCCATTCCTTGAGCGGGCGCACGCGGCTGCGCTCGATGCCTTGTACCAGCAGCGCGCGGTTGAGCCGGCGCATCTCGACGTCGGCGGCGGCCAGCGCGCTCACGCGCGCCTCGGTTTCGCCGCGTTCGAGTTGCAGCGCCGGGTGGTGCAGCTCAAGCTGCCGCTTCCAGGCGAGGCGCGCCTCCCGGTTGAGCAGGCGCCGCACCTCGGCCTCGAGCGTGTCGGTGGGTATCGCTTCGAGCGCTTGCTGCTTGTCGCGCAGCGTGGCGAACACGGCTAGCTCGTCAGGGCCGAGCTGGCTGGCGCGGCTGCGGAATCGCTGATAGGCCGGCAGCGTGGGCAATGCCGCCGCAAGCGGCGCGGTCAAAGGCGCGCTGTCCTTGTTGCCGGCAATGGCTTCGTCGCAGGCGGCAATCCAGTCCGGCTCGCACCAGCCGGCCAGGCGCTGCAGCGCGGCGTGGCTGAGGCGGCGTGCTTCGCAGCGCGCGAAAGCCGCGTCGAATCCGGCCAGCAAGGCGACCACCGTCTCGCGCCGTCCGCTGGCGAGCGCGGCTTCGACCTGCTCGGCGCGAGGGGCTTGCGCGAGGCGATCGCACATTGCCGCTGCATCGTGCAGGCGGGCCTGCGCGTCGGCGCATAGCGCAGGGAGTGCCGGGCCGGCGTCGGTGGCGGGCGCGGGCAACGAGAGGTGTTGCAGGATCTCGCGCAGGGCCTGGCGCGGCGCGCGCCATTGCTGTTCCAGCCGCGCCGCCATGGCCAGCGCCCTCAGCCGGCTGGAATCCGCCGCGGCCGCGGCGTTGCCGCTGCAGCGTTGCAGCAAGGCCAGTTGCTTGCGCTGGCGCAGCCAGCGCGCCGGGCTGAGGCGGCCA
>NZ_BAAILO010000586.1:14119-20670 GCF_054589115.1 Cupriavidus sp. 8B
CGTCGCCAGTTGCTCGGCGCGTGAGACCGCTGCGGCGAGTTCGCCTGCGTCGAGTGCGGCCAGCGCGGGCGACAGCACGGCATCTTGTGCGTCCTGCGGGCAGGCGGCGAGCTGCTGTTGCACCTGCGCGAGCTGCGCCAGCAGCGCGGCGCCGCGCGTGGCCGCGCCAGGGGTCGTGTTGGCCGGCGCTCCGGCCAGCGGACGGAACAGCGGCAGCCAGCGTGCCAGGTCGGCGCGGCGCCCGTCGTCGAGCGCGAGCAACGCGTCGCCATGGCTGGCGAGCCATGCGCGATGCGGGCCGGGATCTTCAACTTCGAATGCCGCGGGACGGTGCGCGAGCACATCGGCGCGCGCTTGTTCGGTTTGCACCAGGCGCTCGAAGTTCTCGCTGAAATCGGCGAGCGTGGCGCTGTCGGTGGCGAAGGGGCGCAGGCGCGCCAGCGGGCTGCCTTCGAAGCGCGCGGGCAGCCAGTAGCGGGCCAGCGGCGCGCAGGCTTCTTCCAGCGCGGCAAGGCTGGCGGTGTCGAGCGGCTCCAGCCTGGCGCGCAGCGCCGGCACGTCCAGCGGCGGCCTGCCTTGTTCCAGCGCCACCAGTTCGCCCAGCAAGGCGCGGTAGCTCAGGCCGATGCGCGCATCGACCTGGTGCAGCGCTTGCTGGTGGCGGTCCAGTTCTCCCTCCAGCGCTTCGATGCGCGCGGCGATGCGCTCGCGTTGTGCGCGCCATGCGGGCGGCCCGGCGTCGGGCGTCTTCAACATCGCCTCGAGCTGCTCGCGCACGCCACGGATCACCGGCTCGCGGTCGCGGTTCACGTCGCTCAACATGACGATGCGCTGCTCCAGTCCTTCGGCAACCAGCCGCTTTCGCACCACGTCGAGCGCGGCCTGCTTCTGGCACACGATCAGCAGGCTGCGCTGGCGGCCGAGCGCATCGGCCACCATATTGACGATGGTCTGGCTCTTGCCGGTGCCGGGCGGGCCTTCGACCAGCAGGCCCGGCGCCCGCCGCGCCTGCAACACTGCCGCTTCCTGCGAAGGATCGCTCGCCACGGTGAAGTAGCGCTCGCGCTCCGGCGGCTGCGTGGCGTCGGTGGCGTCGGTGGCGTCGGCCGCTTCGGTTGCAGCGTCGGCATCCGGCGCGGCAGCATGGCCGGCGCCCAGCCGCAACGCGGTCTCCAGCCCCGTGCCGCCGCCAGGCAGGGTCTTGAGCTGCCGCAGGTCCTCGCCGACCGCCTGGCCCATGAAGGTGACATGGAACAGCACTGCCGCGCACGACAGCGCGTCCTGATAAGGCTGCACCTGCGTGTCGAGTCCGGGCAGGCGGCCCAGCACACGCTCGCTCGCGCTGGCCAGCGTGCCGAAGGCGTCCATCACCTCGCCGGCCTTGAGCGCGGAGCGCCCCAGCAGCTCGTCGGCGGCGTCGCGCCAGCGGCGGCTGGCCTCGATGCCCAGCAGCGCTTCCAGCGCCGGGTTCAGGCGCACCTCCTCGCGCTCGCCGTCAAAGGCCAGCGCTACCTGGCCCCGGCTGCCGACTTCCAGCAGCAGCCTGACCGGCCACAACAGCACTGGCGCGATGCGGGTCTTGGTGTTGCCGCGCGCGTCGCGCGTGAGCAGGAAGGGGAAGCCGAGGTAGAGGCCGTCGATGCCGGTATCGCGACGGTACAGCGTGCTGTGCCGGTACAGGCTCTGCAGGCGCAGCTCCAGCTCGGGGCGCTCGCCGAAGAGCGCGGGGTCCAGCGAGACCGGCTGCGCATTGCGCTGGAGCAGGTGGTCGAGCAACGCGCCGGCGGGACGGCGCGCGCTGTCGAGCTCGCGCAGGTCGATGCGTGCGGTGGTCTTGCCGATGCTCATGCGCACCAGCGGCCCGCGCATCACGGCGGTGGCCACCTTCTTTTGGAAGAAGTCGAGGATGTCGGCCACGTATTGCTGCTTTTGCGGCGCGAGCCATTGCTCTGGCGGCACCGCCAACAGCACCAGCGCCTGCGTCAGCGGCAGCCGCCGCTCCAGGCGGAACTGCGCGGCCCAGCCGTCGACCGCGGCCACGCTGCTGCGCGCGAAGCCTTCCAGGCGCGCGTCCACCGCCTGCCAGATCGCCTGCCGGCCCTGTTCGAGCCAGGCGCGCGCTGTGTCGTCGCTGAACGCGAGCACGTCCTCGCGCCGGGCCAGCGCCGCGGCTTGCTCGACGATCACATCGATCGAGCGGAACTGGCCGGGCGCGGCGGACAGCAGCACGATCAGGTCTTCCTCGCCAATCAGCCGGCGCTCGGCCAGCGACAGCACGCCGGCGTGGCTGCTGTCCGGCAGCAGCCGCCGGCGCGCCTCCCACAACGCGGCGAGACGCGCGCGCGAGCTCGACAACAAGTGGATGCGCAGGCTGTCTTCGTCAAGCTCGATCTCCAGGCTGCGCGCGCGCTGGCGCACCTGGGCCGCGCGGGCCTTGAGGCGGACCAGCCAGTGCTCGTTGTCGAAGCGGGACAGCAGGTCGGGCGCCAGGCCTGCGAGCAGCGCGTAGCCCTGCTGCGGATGCTGCAGCAGCCAGCCCGGCGTGACAATGTCGCCGCGCAGGATCAGCGGCATTTCCGGGTTGAGCAGCTTGAGGGCAAGCATCAGGCGGAAATCGTCTTCCAGGCCTTCGTGCCGCGCCACTTCGCGCAGGCCGGACAGGCGCTGCGCGGGCAGCGCGGCATCCTGCGCCCAGGTCACGATGACGCCGCGCCGCAGGTGGTCGCCGGCCTGGTCCCAGTTGCCGGCTTCCGCGGCGGCGAGTGCAAACTGCGCCGGGCTGCGGTAGCGCCGGCCGCCCAGTTCGATGGCGCTGGCGGCGCCGCTGTCGTGCTCGGTGGCCTGCTCGCCGCTGTCGGCGGGGGCATCGACTGCCTCGCCATTGAGCCATGCCTGCACCTGCGGCCATTGCCAGCGCTGGTTGCGGTCTCGCGCCAGCAGGCCGCGCAGCAGCAGGCGCAATTCGGGATCGAGGTCATCGGGCAGCGCCACACCGTTGGCCAGCACGTGGATCAGGAAAGCCTGCGGATGGATGTCCGCGAAGCAGGCGCCGCCGGTGACCTGCTCCAGCAGGATCATGCCCAGGCTCCACCAGTCGGAGGCGGCCGCGACGCCGCCGGCGATGGCTTCGGGCGCCATATAGCGCGAGGTTTCCAGCGGCGAGACGATGTCGAGGTCGAAGTCCGACAGCCGCGCCGAGCCGAAGCCGCTGACCACCAGGTCGAGCGGCTCGCGCTGGCGTACCAGCAGCGTGCCGGGGCGCAGGTCGCGGTGGCGCAGCCCGGCTTCCGAGAACACATGCAGCGCCTCGCCAAGCTCGCGCACGATATGGCGAATCCGCTCGAGGTCGCCGGCGACGATGCCAAGGTCGGCCAGCGTGCCTGCGCTGAGTTCCTCGGCCACTTCATAGGCGCGCTCCTGCCAGCGCCCGGTGGCCAGGATCTCCGGCACGTGGGCGCGCGGCAGGCGTTGCAGCAGCGCGTAGACGGCGGGGTCGGGCTCGGCGCCGGCGCGGTAGAGCGTCAGCACGGCATGGCGCTCGGTATCGACCTGCTGCGCGGCATAGCGCTCGCGCACGCCGTCGGTGCTGGCGATGTGGCGCAGCAGGCGCCAGCCGGCGATGACGTCCGCGTCGGCGTGGGCGCCGGTTTCAGCGTTCGGCACTTCGCCTGCCGGATCGGCGCCGCATTGCAGGCAGATCAGGTCGTCGGCGGCCATCGGGTGGCCATTGAGGCAGTGGCCTGGCGCTACGTCGGGCGCCTGCTGCGCGGCGGCAGGCGTTGCGGTGGTTGCCGTTGCCGCAGGGCGCCAGCCCGGCGCATGGATCGTTTCGCCGGACAGGTCCCAGCCGCAGGGCGCCTGGCCGAACAAGCCTTCGCAGAAGATCTCCGCCAGTGAACGTTCGGTCTGGCAGTTGGGGCAAAAACGCATCATGGCTGGGAGTATCCGTTGGGTTCGGCCCGCCTGGCGGCGCGGTCCTCGGTGAGGGTGATGGTGTGGCCCTGGGCCTGCAGCAGCGCGCGCAGCCGCCCGAGGTCGCCGCGCCGGGGGATGCCGGCCAGCCACACGGTACCGTCGTCGTCGAACATCAGGTCGAGCGCGCGATCGTGCGCGGCCAGCGGGCGCTCGAAGGCGCCGAAGCGCGCGCGGCCAAGCGGGGTGAGCAGGTGCAGGCGCTGGTTGTCGCTGCCGCGCAGCGCCAGCGTCTGCGGCGCGTGCAGCGCGAACGGGTCGGATATCAGCGCGTCGATCAGGCCGTCAACGCGCGCCAGCACGGGTGCCAGCGCTTCGATGGGATGGCCGCTGTAGACCAGGATGTCGAGCGGGCTGGCCGCGCGCAGCGCCTGCAGCAGCGCCAGCAGGCCCTCGGGCTGGTCGAAGGGCTCGCCGCCCGAGATGGTGATGCCCTCGGCCTGTGCCAGCCAGGGTGCCAGCGTCGCCATCAACGTTGTCACGCTCACGCTGCGCCCGCTACCGGCCTGCCAGGTGTCTGCCGAGATGCAGCCGGGGCAGCGGATCGAGCAGCCTTGCAGCCAGATGCCGACGCGCTGTCCTGGTCCGAGCGTCGTGACGGGGAAATGCAGGCGCGACAAATCCAGCGCTGCCTCGGCGCCGCTCACAGGCGTTGCAGGCTGAGCTGCGTGAAGGCGCCGGTTGTCAGCCCGGCGATCTCGAAGCGCTCGCCCGGCTGCGCGTCCTGGTCGAACAGCGCGCGCGCCAGCGGGTTCAGCAGGTGGGCTTCGACCTGGTTGCGGATGCCGCGCCCGCCGTTGGTGAGATCGGCCAGGCAGCGCTCGCGCAGCGCTTGCAATGCGCCGGCGGCCAGCGTCAGGTGCAGGTCCTGGCGCGCCAGGTCGGCCAGCACATTGTCCACCATTTGCGTGAAGATCTGCGCGGCGATATCGGCGCGGATGAAATCGAACACGATCACGTTCTCGCCGATGCGGTTCAGGATCTCCGGGCGATTCAGCTCCAGCTTGAAGTAGCGCTCGATCTCGCTGCGCACCTTGGCCTGTACCGCCTCGAAGGGCTCGGCCGGGGTGACGTTGGCCACCGGCTGGCCATCCGCGCCGGTGTGGTAGATGCCCAGGTTGGAGGTGAACACGATCAGCGCCTCGGAGAAATACACGCGGTCGCCGCGCCCCGAGGTCAGCACGCCGTCGTCCAGGATCTGCAGGAACTTGTCGAGGATGCGCGGATGGGCCTTCTCGATCTCGTCGAACAGCACCACGGCAAAGGGCTTCTCGCGGATCGCGTTGGTCAGCTCGCCGCCCACGTCATAGCCGACGTAGCCGGGCGGCGCGCCGATCAGGCGCTGGTCGGCGTGCTCGGCGCTGAACTCGGACATGTCGAAGCGGATGTAGGCGCTCTCGTCGCCGAACAGCAGGCTGGTGATGGTTTTGGCCAGCTCGGTCTTGCCCACGCCGGTGGGCCCGGCCAGGAAGGCCACGCCGCGCGGCCGTCCGCCGCGCCGCCCGCCGCCCACGCCGGTCATGGCGCGCTTGACGATATCGAGCATGTGCGTGGCCGCATGGCCCTGGCCCTTGACCCGGCGGCTAATGAATTCGCTCGCGCCGCGGATGCGGTTGCGATCGATCTTCAGCCAGGGGTCCTCGGTTACGCCCACCTTGTAGCGGCGCACCGCGTCGGCCACCTGGGACAGCGGCACGCCTTCTACCCGCGCCAGCTGCGCGATGGCGTTCAGATCGAGCAGCAGCATGCCCTCGGTGTCATCGACGAAAGCCTGCTGCGCCTGCTGGGTGGCCTGCGCATCGGCGTCCTGCGCGCCCGCCAGGCCGCGCAGCAGCGCCGGCGCCAGCGCGCGGCGGGCGTGGTGGTCGGGCTTGGCCACCGGGATATGGCGCAGGCGCGGGTTGCCCACCAGCAGCCAGTCGGGCAGGTCGCCTTCCTTGTCGACCACCCACAGGATGCTGTTGAAGAAGGGCTTGCGCGCCGTGCCGGCCGGGCGCGAGCGGACCTGGTGCGACAGCACCAGCGCGCGGGTGAACAACTGGTGTTCGGCGGGGCTGGGGTTGTCTGCGCGCGTGAGCAGCCGCGAAGCGAAATCCACGATCAGCGCCAGCGGCTCGCCGGGGTGCGCGGCGAAGCGCTCCAGCGTGGTGCCGAGCAGGTCGATGCCGGCATTGGCGCGGCCTTCGCTCACGGTCAGGCCGAACTGCTGCAGGATGGCCTCGGCCGGTTTGCTGTCTTCGCCGGGCGCGCACAGCGCCTGGAAGCCTGCTACCGGGTCGTAGAGAAAGACGTGGGCGTAGCCCGCTTCGCGCAGGGCGCTGTGCATGGCCAACGCGAAGGACTGCGGCGCGATGACGCCAGGCGCCACCTCGCAGGCCTGCAGGTCGCGTACGTTGCCCGACAGCACGAACTGGCTCTTGAGCGGCAGGAAGCGCAGCAGGTCGCGCAGCCAGCGCGGGCGGGTGAAGGCGGGGGCAGCGGCAGCGGCGGCTGCAGCCGCTGAAGCGTTTGCGGGTTCGGTACCGGACATGGGCGGGCTCGGGAAGATCCAGGGGCGCGCGGCCGTGTGCCGCGCGCGC
>NZ_BAAILO010000586.1:20744-29133 GCF_054589115.1 Cupriavidus sp. 8B
CCCCCGTGCGCCATCATGCCGGCACCGGTACCAGTTTGTTACCACGCGGGGCGGGCAGGGCCCGCCTCCGCGGTGCTGCCTAGAACGTCGTGCGTACGCCCAGCTTGACGCTGCGCCCTGCCAGCGGCGCGATGTCGCGCAGGATCGAGGTGGCGCTGCGGGCGTCCTGGTTGGTCAGGTTGTCGCCGCGCAGGTAGACCAGCGTCTGGGTGCCCGCCATCTTGAACTTGTACGTGACGGACACGCCAAGCAAGGTGTACGCATCGGTGGGCGTGTCGTTGGACGGCACGCGCGTCTGGCGGGCGGCGTAGGTCACGTCCGCGCGCGCGCCCCACGGGCCGGCGCCGTACACCACCGCGCCGCCCAGGCGCAGCGGGGACAGGCGTGGCAGCGGCTGGCCGGTGTTGCGGTTCTCGCCGCGCACGTAGTCCGCGCGGGCCTCCAGATCCACCGTGTCGCTGCCGGTCAGCAGCTTCTGCCACACACGTGCCTTGCCTTCGGCCTCGAAGCCGTACAGGGTGGCGGGCACGCCCATGTATTGCATCACGGGCAATGCGCCGGCGCTGCCGGGCGTGACAAAATCGCCTTCCGCGTCGCGCGCGGTGCCGGTGTTGGTGAGCGCCAGGTAGTTCGCGAAGCGGCTGTAGTAGCCCGACAGGCCGGCGCTGTGCGGGCCCGACTTGAAGCGCACGCCCAGGTCCAGCGAGGTGGCGCGTTCCTTGTTGGCGTTGGGGTCGCCCTGCTCCCACGAGCCGGTAGCCACGTGGGGGCCATTGGCGTACAGCTCGTAGAAGGTCGGGGCGCGCTCCGTGTAGGCCAGGTTGGTGGTCAGCGACCAGGCCGGCGCCAGCTTGTAGAGCAGGCCGGCCGAGGCGCTGCCGGCGTTGAAGCTGCGGCTGGCGTCGGAGAAGCGGTCGTTGCCGTTGGCCTGCGCCTTCACGCTGGTGTGGTCCATGCGCCCGCCCAGGTTGAGCTTGAGATCGCCGCTGGCGCTCAGCGGCATTTCCTCGAAGATGAACAGGGCCGCGTTGTCGGTGTCGGTGCTCGGCACGAAGGCTTCCTCGCCAAGCGCCGAGAAGCGGGTCGAGCCGAACTGGGTGCCGATCACGCCCGTCATGTTGCCGATGCGCGCGTGCTTGGCCTCGAAGCGTGCGTCCCAGCCGTTGTTCTTGAAGATGGTGCCGGTCTGGCCGGAGTCGATCTCCTTGTGTTCGTAGTCGGTATAGCTGAACTTGCCCTTGACCGACTCGATGAAGCCGCCGGTGTTGCCGGCCAGGTTGCGCGCCTCGCCTTCGAGCGCGAAGCGCTGCTGGCGCATCTGCAGCCGCACGGTGTCTTCGGCGGGGGTGCCGTATTCGTTGTGGTATTCGCTGTAGTTGGCGCCGACGAAGCCGTCGGCCCAGGTGTAGGCGCCGCCCAGCGAGCCGCCCGACTGCTGCGCGTTGCTGTTGGGCAGGCGGCCGTAGGCCTCGCTTTCGCCTTCCGGCAGCGGCTGGCTGTTGCGCAGGCTGGCGCTGCGCGCGTAGCCGGGGATGCGCAGGTTGCTGGTCTTGCGGGCGAAGGCGTCGGCGTGGATGGCGATCTGGCCATTGCCGGCCTCGAGCAGGCCGCTGGCGTTGCGCGCGCTGTCGCCGCCGGCTGTGGCGCTGGCGTCCACCGCGCCGCCGACGCCCTGGATCGGCTCCTTCGGGATGCGGTTGTCGATGATGTTGACCACGCCGCCGATGGCGTTGCCGCCGTACATCAGCGCGGCCGGGCCGCGCACCACTTCAATGCGCTCGGCCACCAGCGGATCGATCGGCACGGCGTGGTCGTTGGACAAGGTGGAGGCGTCGACGGTGGTGCCGCCGTTCTGCAGCACCTTGATGCGGTCGCCGTCCAGGCCGCGGATGATCGGGCGGCTGGCATTCGGGCCGAAGTAGCTGGAGGACACGCCCGGCAGCTTGTCCAGGGTGTCGCCCAGCGTGCTGCCCTGGCGCACGGCAAGGGCATCGCCGCTGAGGGTGGAGACTGGCGCCACCAGGTCGGTGAGCTCGCTGCCCAGCGGGTTGGCGGTGATGACCACCTCGCGCAGGGTGGCCGCGGGTGTGGCCGGGGTGCCAGGGGTGGACGCGCTGGCTGCGGCCGGGGCCGCCGGGTTGCTTTGCGCGAAGGCGCCGGTGGAAACGGAGGCGGAAGCGATCAGGGCCGCAATGGCGGCAAGCGGCGTGCGCCGCAGGTTTTTTTCTTGTTGGAAACGGAAAGACATGGCTCGCATTGTTCTTGGATGCTATCGAGCGCATGGCGCCAGTGGCCGAACGCCGGCAGCGCGCCGCCTGGCGCAAAATGCGCGGGATGGCGGCGGGCAGGGGTGTTCGGGAGCGTGGCGCGATGCGACAGGCGGCGGGCGGCGGCTTGGCGGCCGCGGCCCGGGCTTCAGGCGAGAGCGTGAACGGCCGGTGGGGCGCGCGAGCGGAAAGGCTGGGGATGCTGCAGGTCGGGCCGGCGCCAGCCTACGCTGAACGGAACCGGCGATTGCAGGTGCGTGAGCGCCGGCATGACTGGCGTGCCGCAATGGCTGGCAGCCACGGTGGCGCCATCGAACAAGACGCAGAAATGTCCCGCCAGCTTGAGCGAGAGGGGAAGATCGGGGTCGGCGCCGAAAGCCGTGAGGGCGGGCTCGCCGTCATTGGCGTCGTTGGCGTCATTGGCGGTACTGGCGGCAGCCTGCAGCGCCGGGCTGAGCAGCCCGCCGTGGTGGATGCGGTGCGTGAGCCCGGCGTGCTGGGCCAGTACCAGGCATAGCGCCAGCCAGAGCGCCGGCCACAGGCCGAGGCCGCGGGCGCGGCTGCGCTGCAGGCGTTGCCAGGGCACGACGGCGTCAGTGGCCATGCCCGCCGTGGTCGTGGTCATCGCAACCGCAGTCGTCGCCGTGCTCGTGGTCGTGGTCGTCCAGGCCGTCGTCCCAGCTCGGGAACGGGTCGGTGTACTGCGCCCAGGCATCCGGGCCGGCAGTCATTTCCGCGTCGGTCAGCAGGCAGGCGTCCAGCAGCGCTTCGAGCGCGGGGCGGTCAAGGTCCTGGCCGATCAGCACCAGTTCCTGGCGCCGGTCGCCAAAGGGAGCGGGTTTGCCGTCCACCGTCATATCGGCTTCGAGCTCGGCGCGGCCGGCCTCGTCGTGCGGCCATTCGGACGAATCCAGCGCGGCCCACCAGGCGCCGGCGCCGCCGTGGCGGCACACGCCGCCGGCCTGGCCCCAGGTGCCGGCCGCGTGCATGCGCGTGGCCAGCCAGAAGAAGCCCTTGGAGCGCAGCACGTTGCCATGCTCGCGCAGCCACTCGGTGTGGATCAGGTCGGCAAAGCGCTGCGGATGGAAGGGGCGGCGGCGGCGGTAGACGAAGCTGCCGATGCCGTAGGCCTCGCTCTCCGGCACATGCTCGCCGCGCAGTTCGGCCAGCCAGCCCGGGGCGGCTGCGGCGGCGTCGAAGTCGAAACGGCCGGTGTCGAGAATGCTCTCCAGCGCAACCTTGCCAAAGCTGGCCGGCACGATGGCCGCGCGCGGGTTGAGCGAATGCAGGATGCCGCTCAGGCGCTCGCGCTCGGCCTCGCTGACGAGGTCGAGCTTGTTGAGCACGATCACGTCGCAGAACTCGACCTGCTCGATCAGCAGGTCGACCACCGTGCGGTCGTCGTCCTCGTCGCGCGCCTGGCCGCGGTCCTGGAGGAAGTCGGCTTCGTTGAAGTCTTGCAGGAAGTGCGCGGCATCGACCACCGTCACCATGGTGTCCAGGCGGGCGATGGCGTCCAGCGCCACGCCTTGCTCATCCTCGAAGGTGAAGGTCTCCGCGATGGGCAGCGGCTCGGCGACCCCGGTCGACTCGACCAGCAGGTAATCGAAGCGGCCCTCGCGCGCCAGCTTGCCGATCTCGGTCAGCAGGTCCTCGCGCAGCGTGCAGCAGATGCAGCCATTGGTCAGCTCGATCAGGCGCTCGCCAGCCTGCGCCAGCATGCCGTCGCCAAGCAGGCGGGCGTCGATATTGACGTCCGCCAGGTCGTTGACGATCACAGCCACCCGCTTGCCTTCGCGGTTGGCCAGGACATGATTGAGCAGGGTTGTCTTGCCGGCACCGAGGAATCCGGACAGCACGGTGACGGGCAGGCGATCGGCCATGGCATCGAGGCGCGCCGGGGTTGGGCGCGTGTTATTGCAACAAAGTTGCGACTGTATCAGAAAGCAGGGGGGAAAGCCGGCAATTCGGAGAGCGCGATGGCCGCACGAATCCAGCCGTTCCTAATGATAGGCCCGTGCCTGTGACACCACAAAGGCGAAAGACGAAAGGACGCGATGCCTGGCGGGGCGTGCCGCTCAAACAAAACGGCCCGGAGAACCGGGCCGTCTGGCGCGCGGGGCGACGGCCCCGGGCAGTCGCGGAATCAGTCGCCGAACAGCTTCTGGCGCAGTTCGCGGCGTTGCTGGGCTTCCAGCGACAGCGTGGCGGTGGGGCGGGCCAGCAGGCGCGGCACGCCGATCGGCTCGCCGGTTTCCTCGCACCAGCCGTAGTCGCCGGACTCGATGCGGGCCAGCGATTGCTCGACCTTCTTGAGCAGCTTGCGCTCGCGGTCGCGCGTGCGCAGTTCCAGCGCGTGCTCTTCCTCGATGGTGGCGCGGTCGGCGGGATCCGGCACGATGACCGTTTCGCGCAGGTGCTCGGTGGTCTGGTCGGCGTTTTTCAGGATATCGTCGCGCAGCTGCTCAAGGCGATGTTTGAAGAAGCCGAGTTGCGCTTCGTTCATGTAATCCTTGTCGCCCATCTTCAGGATTTCAGCTTCAGTCAGAAGTTTATTGCTGCTCATGGTTGCTGCTGATTCTCTTGTTGGTGCGACCGGCGGCGTCTTGGTCCGCTCGGGTGCAGTGTCCGGCCGCTTGCGCGGCGCGGAGGTTTCGCTCTGGCTGGCTGCAGACTTGCTGCTGTGCGTGCCTCCCTTGGCCTCGCCCGCACCGGCGTGCGCCGTACTGCCGCGGGGAGCAGGCGCAGCCTCCATGGACTGTGCCTTCAGCGTCTCGGCCGCAGCGCTGCTGCTTTTGCTGCGGCTTTCTTTCGTTTTCGTTGCGGCTACCATGGGACACCTCTCTCTCGCGTCGATCGATGACGGCGCGTGACGGGTGCCCCAAGCGGAGGGCGGTCTCCGCATGAAGCACTGCGACCGCACCTGCCGGCAGCCCGCCTCATGCTGACGACGACCGCCGTCCTGCATTGCGGGCGCCGTCGCCAAAGGACAAAAGGCTACGTTACCCGCACTAAATCCAGCCTATTGTACTTGAACAAAAAATTTGGAGATATGGGAGAAAAGCGGGGAGTTTTCCCTGATATCCCAGCCCCCCTCCGACGAGGGGGGTGGCAGGGTGGGCGGCGCTGCCCGTCGGCTTCAGGCCAGGCAGGTGGCGAGGCCCTTCAGGATGGCGTCCTTGGGCAGGTCCACGCCAATGAAGACCATCTTGGTGCCGGGGGTTTCATCGCCCCATTTGGCGCCGATATCGCTGCCCATCAACTGATGCACACCCTGGAAGACCACTTTCCGGTCCACCGCGTCCATATAGAGTACGCCTTTGTAACGCAGCAGGTGTTCCCCGTAGACCGACAGGATGCCGGACAGGAATTCCTCCAGCTTGGCGTAATTGAAGGGTTTTTCGCTGCGGAAGACGAACGAGCCGATGCGGTCGGCGTGGTGGTGGTGATGGTGGTGGTCGTGCTTGTGACCATGGCCGTGATCGTGCCGGTCATGGCCGCAGTCATCCTCGCAGTGGTCGCCATGGGCGTGTTCGTGCGCGTGGTCGTGATCGTGCTCTTCGGCCTCGGCACGCAGGAAATCCGGGTCGATTTCCAGCTTTTCGTTCAGGTTGAAGCCCCGAAGGTCAAAGATTGTGTCTATCGGCGCTTCGCCGAAATGCGCCGTGCGCACGGGCGCGCGCGGGTTCATGTGCAGCAGGCGGTGGCGCAGGTCTTTGATCCCGCCCTCCGGCACCAGGTCCGCCTTGGTGATGAAGATGGCGTCGGCGAAGCCAACTTGGCGCTGCGCTTCTTCCTGCTTGTCGAGCTGCCGGTTGGCGTGCTTGGCGTCCACCAGGGTGATCACGGCGTCCAGCAGGTAGCGCTGGGCGATCTCGTCGTCCATGAAGAAGGTCTGGGCCACGGGGCCGGGGTTGGCCACGCCCGTGGTTTCGATCACGACGCGGTCGAAATCGATCTCGCCGGCGTCGCGCCGGGTCATCAGCTGCGACAGCGCCGCCACCAGGTCGCCGCGGATGGTGCAGCAGATGCAGCCGTTGCTCATCTGCACGATCTGCTCGCGGCCATCCTGCACCAGGATCTCGTTGTCGATGTTCTCTTCGCCGAACTCGTTTTCGATCACGGCGATCTTCATGCCGTGCTGCTCGCTCAGGATGCGCTTGAGCAGGGTGGTCTTGCCGCTGCCGAGGAAGCCGGTCAGGATCGTGACCGGGATCAGTTTGGACATTGTTTTCTCCGGGAAGGGATACCGCTTTGGCCTGTCGTACGCGGGGTAAGTGGTGTTTGGATAACTTGTTCGTTCATGTAGCGCGCGGGCGGGGCCGTCGCTCAGCCGTGCTTGCCATGGGTGCGTGCGCCGCATTCGGCGCAAACGCCGTTTACGGTCAGCTCCACATGCTCCACGGCGAAGCCGCTTGGCACCTTGGGCGCGGCTTGCGCCGGCGCGCTGACGCCGTCCAGGCAGAAAGTGCGGTCGCAGCGGTTGCAATGGAAGTGGCTGTGCTGCCGGTGCACCTGGGCGCGCGCTGCCTCGTGCTCGACCAGGCTGAAGCGGAAGACGCGGTCGTGGCCGGCCCGTTTCTGGGCCAACCCTTGCTCGACCAGCCAGTCGAGCACGCGGTACACGGTCACGCGGTCGATCGCTTCGCCATCGGCCGGCATGCGGTCGATCACGGCTTGGTGGGTCAGCGGTTCATGGCTTTCCATCAGGCAGGCCAGGATGCCAAGGCGCGGCTGGGTCACACGGGCGCCCAGTTCGCGCAGGCGTTCGTGGGCGGCGTCCAGGGTAGCCGGCGCGGGGGACATGGCGGATGCAGGCATGGCCTGGGTGGGGGAGGGGCTGCTGCTCATGGACCGATTTAACCATAGCGCCCCAGGTGATGCAATTCAGTTGCGTCAACTCGTTGCCCTGGCTGCCGTGCGCGGCGTGCGTCCCGTCGCGCTCCCGCTTTGCGTCTATCATCGCCAGCAGGCCCCCGAGACGCGAGGAGACACCCCATGCAGAACGACGCCAGCGCCCTGCTGTTCCCCAATTTCGAGTCCTTTCGCCTGCACATCGGCGACGTGGGGATCGCCGGCGTGCGCGGCGGCTCCGGGCCGCCCTTGTTATTGCTGCACGGCCATCCGCAGAGCCACCTGATCTGGCACAAGGTGGCGCCGGCGCTGGCCGACCGCTTTACCGTGATCGCCACCGACCTGCGCGGCTACGGCGGCAGCAGCGCGCCGCCGGGCAGCGCCGGCCACGAGAACTACAGCAAGCGCGCAATGGCGCAGGACCAGGTGGCGGTGATGGCGCAGCTGGGTTTCGACCGCTTCGCGCTATGCGCCCACGACCGTGGCGCGCGCGTGGCGCACAGGCTGATCGCGGACCATCCGGGCCGGGTCACGCGTGCCATGCTGCTGGACATTGCGCCCACGCTGGCCATGTACGAGCGCACCAGCATGGCGTTTGCCGCCGCCTACTGGCACTGGTTCTTCCTGATCCAGCCGGCGCCGTTCCCGGAAACGCTGATCAATGCGGAACCCGAGTTCTACCTCAACAGGCTGATGGGCCTGCGCCACGCCGGGCTGAGCCCGTTCGCCCCCGACGCGATGGCCGCATATACCGCCGCCATGCGCGATCCGGCCCACGTGCACGCGATGTGCGAGGACTACCGCGCGGCGGCCACCATCGACCTGGACCATGACCGCGCGGACCGCGCCGATGGCCGCAGGCTGGATTGCCCGCTACGCGTGCTGTGGGGAGAGCACGGCGTGGTGGCCCGCTGTTTCGAGCCGCTGTCGCTGTGGCAGGAGGTGGCGAGCGAGGTCAGCGGCCGCGCGGTGCCTTGCGGGCATTACATCCCGGAGGAGGCGCCCGAGGTACTGCAGGAGGAAATGCTCGACTTCTTCTGCTGATCTTCTGCTGGTCTCCTGTTGTTGCCTTGTTGCTGTCCTGTTGCCTCCCGATTCCCGCAGGCTGCGGCGAGTTCGATACATTTGGCGTGATTTTTGCGAAGAAATGTCTTAGCGGGTTATTCCGGATATTTGCCACTTTTCGACATTGATAGCATTGCGCTCCGGTCGCGCGGCCCAAGCCGCGGCGGCCGTATGCGCTGTGCCCGCGTCATGGTCGGGGGGGG
>NZ_BAAILO010000586.1:29314-33211 GCF_054589115.1 Cupriavidus sp. 8B
GTGGCTGCCGCGCTGACGGTCGGCGTAATGGGAGTGCATGCGGGCGCGCAGGCACAGGAATTCCCAGGCAGCAAGCCGGTATCGGTGGTGGTGCCGTTTGCCGCAGGCGGCCCGACCGACAAGGTCTCGCGCGAGCTGGTCATGATCATGTCCAAGCACCTGGGTACCACGATGGTGATCGAGAACCTGGGCGGCGCTGGTGGCACCATCGGCGCCAAGAAGGTCGCGCAGTCCAAGGGCGACGGCTACACCATCCTGATCCACCATATCGGCATGTCGACGGCGCCGGCCCTGTACCGCAACCTCGGCTTCGACCCGCTCAAGGACTTCGAGACCGTGGGCGAGATCGCCGACGTGCCGATGGTGATGGTTGGCAACAAGAACCTGCCGCCCGCCAACTTCAAGGACCTGGTCCCCTATATCAAGGCCAATGCCGCCAAGCTGTCGCTGGCCAACGCCGGCATCGGCTCGGCCTCGCACCTGTGCGGCCTGCTGTTCCAGAGCGCCATCCAGACCGAGCTGACCACGGTGCCCTACAAGGGCACGGCGCCGGCGCTGACCGATATCCTGGGAGGCCAGGTCAACCTGATGTGCGACCAGACCACCAATATCGCCGGCCAGCTCAAGGCGGGATCTCTCAAGCCCTATGCGGCCATGCAGAACCGCCGCGTGGAAGCCTTCAAGGACATCCCGACGGCCGCCGAGCAAGGCCTGCCGGGTGTCGAAGTGAAGATCTGGCACGCCATGTACGCGCCCAAGGGCACGCCCAAGCCGGTGGTGGACAAGCTCTCGGCAGCGCTGCAAAAGGCAGTCACGGATCCGAACTTCCGCGCCAAGATGGCCGAGCTGGGCGCCGAAGCCGTGCCCGCGCAGCGCGCCACGCCGGAATCGCTGAAGGTCTTCCTGGCCGGGGAAATCGGCAAGTGGACCCCGGTGATCAAGAAGGCCGGCGTGTACGCCGACTGACCGGACGCAAAAGACCGGCTCGTCCGCGGGCGCCCGCCCGCGGATGGCGAAAAGGCCACGCGCAATGCGTGGCCTTTTTGTTTTTTGAGGGGGGGTGCCCGCGCGCGGCGGCAGCCACCTCGACTATATTGGTTTGATTGCCTTCGGTCCGGCAGGGATGCGCACGGTGGGCCGCTTACGGTGGCCCTTGAATTCACCGCACCCGTCGCCACCTACCTCCCTGACATATTCTTGCGAAGCCATCATGGAACAGTATCACGGCACTACCATCGTCAGCGTCCGGCGCGGCAACCAGGTTGCAGTCGGTGGTGACGGCCAGGTCACACTCGGCAATATTGTGATGAAGGGCACCGCCCGCAAGGTGCGCCGCATCTATAACGGCAAGGTACTGGTTGGCTTCGCCGGCAGCACCGCTGATGCCTTCTCGCTGCTCGACCGCTTCGAGGCCAAGCTGGAGAAATACCAGGGCAACCTGACCCGCGCCGCGGTCGACCTCGCCAAGGACTGGCGCTCGGACCGCGCGCTGCGCCGGCTCGAGGCCATGCTGATCACCGCCGACCGCGACACCACGCTAGTGATCACCGGCAACGGCGATGTGCTCGACCCCGAAGGCGGCGTGGCCGCGATCGGCTCGGGCGGCGCTTATGCCCAGTCGGCCGCCAAGGCGCTGGTGGAGAACACCGAGCTTTCGCCCAAGGACATCGTCGAGAAGTCGCTTGGCATTGCCGGCGAGCTCTGCATCTACACCAACACCAATTTCGTCATCGAGACGCTGGAATGAGCGTCGGCCGGCCGCGCAAAAGCCTGACGCGCGGCTGCCTGGGCCCGGATGCCGCACCGCTCCGGTCCGTCGTCTTCCTCTGAACGGATACCATGTCGCATACCATGACCCCGTCGGAAATTGTTTCCGAACTCGACAAGCACATCATCGGCCAGAACAAGGCCAAGAAAGCGGTAGCGGTTGCGCTGCGCAATCGCTGGCGCCGCCAGCAGGTGGAAGAACCCCTGCGCCAGGAAATCACGCCCAAGAACATCCTGATGATCGGGCCGACCGGTGTCGGCAAGACCGAGATCGCGCGCCGCCTGGCCAAGCTGGCCGACGCGCCGTTCATCAAGATCGAGGCCACCAAGTTCACCGAGGTGGGCTACGTCGGCCGCGATGTGGACACCATCGTGCGCGACCTTGCCGAGATGGCGGTCAAGCAGGCGCGCGAGTCCGAGATGAAGAAGGTGCGCACCAAGGCCGAGGAAGCCGCAGAGGACCGCCTGCTCGACGTGCTGCTGCCGCCGCCGCGCGATATCGGCTTCAACCAGCCCGAGGAAAAGGATTCCAACACGCGCCAGGTGTTCCGCAAGAAGTTGCGCGAAGGCCAGCTCGACGACAAGGAAATCGAGCTCGAGGTTGCCGCCGGCTCGCCGAACATGGACATCATGGGTCCCCCGGGCATGGAAGACATGACCGAGCAGATCCGCACCATGTTTGCGGGCCTGGGCCAGGGCAAGAAGGCGCGCCGCAAGATGAAGGTGCACGAAGCCTTCAAGCTGCTGATCGACGAGGAAGCCGCCAAGCTGCTCAATGACGAGGAGGTCAAGCACAAGGCAGTGGCCAACGTCGAGCAGAACGGCATCGTGTTCCTGGACGAGATCGACAAGATCGCCAGCCGCAGCGAACTGGGCGGCGGCGAAGTGTCGCGCCAGGGCGTGCAGCGCGATCTGCTGCCGCTGGTCGAGGGCACCACGGTCAACACCAAATACGGCATGATCAAGACCGACCACATCCTGTTCATTGCCTCGGGTGCGTTCCACCTGTCCAAGCCCAGCGACCTGATCCCGGAGCTGCAGGGCCGCTTCCCGATTCGGGTCGAGCTGGAATCGCTGTCGGTCTCCGACTTCGAAGCCATCCTGACCCAGACCGATGCCAGCCTGACCAAGCAGTACCAGGCGTTGCTGAGCACCGAGCAGGTCGAGCTGGTGTTCGCGCCGGACGGCATCCGCCGGCTGGCCGAGATCGCTTTCTCGGTCAACGAGAAGGTCGAGAACATCGGCGCGCGCCGCTTGTACACGGTGATGGAGCGGCTGCTCGAGGACCTGTCCTTCCACGCCACCAAGTCATCGGGCGAGAGGGTCATCATCGACGCGGCTTACGTTGACGAACGCCTGGGCGACCTCGCCGGCAACGAAGACCTGTCGCGCTACGTGCTGTAAGCGTGTAAGCCTTAGCCCGCCATAGGTCTGTCAGGCGGCATCCAACGACAAAGGGCGCACTTCGGTGCGCCCTTTGTCGTTTTGCCATGCGCCCGCTCAGTGCGCGTGCACATGCCCCGCTGGCATCGGCGCGGTCAGTTCCAGCTCCGCCGCCGGCGTCTTCAGCTCGCGCAGGCTCTGGCCATCGGCGGGGATCTGCGTCCACTCGGCACGGCCGTCCTCGCACTCCTGCACCACCGGGAAATACAGCTTGCCGGCCTGCTCCGGCAGCTTCATCAGCATCACGAATTCATCGAAATGCGCGTCGGCCAGCGAGCCGGCAAACCAGCGCAGCGTGCGCACGTCCTCGCTCACGGTCTTGCCGTGCGAGGCATAGGGCTTGGCCAGTGGCGCGCGTTTCACTTCCAGTTGCCAGCCCGCCTTGGGCTGCGGATGGGCGCCTTGCACGCCTTCCGGGATGGTCACGGTGATGGCGCGGGTAGCGCTGCCGTTGCAGCCATGGCCCACCATCAGCGCGCCTTTGACGTAGCTGCCGGCTGTCGCGGTCTTCTGCTCGAACACGATGTGGGCGAACGCGGCGGGGGTCCAGCTTGCGCCAAGCGAGGCCAGCGCGATGGTCATTGCGGGCAGCAGGCGGGATGCGGTCATGTCGATTCTCCTGGGAAGCGCGCCAGTCTAGCGCCGAAGGCCGTCGCTGGCCCTGCGGCGCAGGGCCGCAGGGCCACG
>NZ_BAAILO010000586.1:33349-47091 GCF_054589115.1 Cupriavidus sp. 8B
GATTGTAGGAGGTGCCCATGCGTACTCTGTACCTACGGTGTGGGCAAACGCGGATCGCACCGGGCAGGAGCCCAACAGCGAGACCGCCCTCCACAGTATTCCGCCACTGAAAAAGGAGCACGACATGATGAAGAAATGGCTGAGCGCAGCAGTGTGTTCGATGATGTTTGCCGGTCCCGCCGCCTTCACGCTGGCGCATGCCGCACCCGCAGGTTCCAAGGCTGACTACGACGCGGCCGTGAAGACCGCTAACGCCAACTACAAGGCCGCCCGCGCCCAGTGTGACAGCCTCAAGGCCAATGCCAAGGACGTTTGCGTGAAGGAAGCCAAGCGCGACGAGGACGTGGCCAAGGCCAACGCCGAAGCGACCCGCGATGGCACGGCCAAGGCGCGCGCCAAGGCGGACAAGGTCAAGGCCGATGCCGACTACAGCGTGGCCAAGGAAAAGTGCGACGACAGGAAGGGCAATGACAAGGACGTGTGCGTGAAGGAAGCCAAGGTTGCCCATGAGCAAGCCCTGGGTTCGGCCAAGGTCGAGAAGGCTGCCGCTACCGGCACCAGCACCGACGTAGCCGAAGCGCGTGCCGATGCCAAGAAGGACACCGTGGACGCCGCCTACAAGGCTGACAAGGAAAAGTGCGATGCCATGTCCGGCGATGCCAAGAGCAAGTGCCAGGCCGACGTGAAGACCAAGTACGCCAAGTAACTTGCCTTCGTACGCAGACTCGATACGTTGAGTCAGCACGTTGACTTAGCACGTTGACTTAGCACGACTCAGCACGACTTAGCACGTCACCCATCCACGATAGAGGAAACGCCCATGAACTGGGATCAGATCGAAGGAAAGTGGGAGCAGGCCAAGGGTAAGGTCAAGGAAAAGTGGGGCAAGCTCACGGACGATGACCTTACCCGGATCCAGGGCAAGCGCGACCAGCTTGCCGGCCGGATCCAGGAGCGCTACGGCTACACCAAGGAGCGCGTGGAAGAGGAAATGAAGGCGTGGGAGCGGGATTCCCGCTGGTAAAGCACCGGCTAAGACACGCTGGTAAAGAGAAGAGTAAGACAGGTAAGCATTCGTAAGCACGCTGGTACGTGTTGCGATGCAATGCCAAAGTGGCGGCCGGCACGATCGAAAGCTCGTAGCCGGCCGGTTAGCGCCCGCTTTCCGAACCCGCACCCTCAACCACCAACCAGGCAGGAGAACCGAAATGAAACGCGAGCTACTGTCCTCGTTCGGCGTGCTGTGTGGCCTTGCCGCGGCAACCGTCTTTCTCTGCGTGCGCCCGGAGGCCGCGCCAGTACTTCGCCAGGCGAGCGCGCCCGTTGTGGCGAAGCCCGCCGTGTCGACCAGCACCACGCCGCAAGCCGCGGTGGAGCTGGCCGTGCAGGCCGGCGATCTTGGCTCGCGCGCCGATCGCCATGCCAGTGACGCCCTGCGCGTTGCCGAGCAAGCCCTCGGCCGGGAGAACGATCTGGACTGGGACTACGTGCAACTGCGCCTCTGAAGGTGCGGCTGAGCGTTTCTCAGGCACGGACCGCCTACCGCGATACCGGCCGCTTGCCCAGTTTGCGCTGCAGCGTGCGCCGATGCATATTGAGCGCGCGCGCGGTAGCCGAGATATTGCCTTCGTGCTCGGACAGCACCCGCTGGATGTGTTCCCACTCCAGCCGCGCCACCGATAGCGGCACCGGCTCTTCCATGGCGGCTTCTGCCGCGTCTTCCGATACCCCGGCCATCAGCGCCGTCAGGATCGAATCCACATTGGCCGGCTTGGCCAGGTACTCATCGGCACCATGCTTGACCGCTGCCACCGCGGTGGCGATGCTCGCATAGCCTGTCAGCACCAGGATGCGCGCGTCCGGCAATGCCGCGCGCAGCGGCGCGACCAGTTGCAGGCCTGACTCGGCCGGCGCGGTGCTGCCCGCTTCCGGGGGCGCGCTCAGGTGCAGGTCCAGCGTGATGTAGGCAAACGGCGTTTGCGCGGCGAGCGCAAGCGCCTGCTGGCGGTTGTGCGCGACCTGCACCGCATAGCCGCGGCGCGTCAGCGCGCGCGCCAGTGCGCCGGCGAACACGGCATCGTCGTCGACGACCAGGAATGGAGCGGCATCGCTGGCGCCGGGCTGTGCGCCGTCGGCGGCGGGATCATGGTGGGCGTCGGTCATCGCGGGCTCGTTGTCGTTGTCAGGGGTGAGGCAAACGGTGGAGCGGCCGGCAAGGCTGCCGGGGAGGGCGCGGGCAGGCGCAGCTCGGCCACGGTGCCGCCCTCGTGGTGGTCGTGCCAGGCCAGCCGGCCGCCCATCTGCAGGGCTGCGCTTTGTGCCAGGTACACGCCGATACCCTGGCCGCCATGCATGCTGGTCATCGGTGCTTCGCCCAGGCGCGCGCGCTGAGACTTGGGGATGCCCAGGCCGCGGTCGGTGACGCGAAACGTCAGCGTCGGCAGCGCGCGGTTGTCCTCCAGCGCGATGGCCAGGCGCAGCGGAATCTGTTCGTGCCCCGCGGCCAGCTGGCTGCGCGCGGCGTTGTCCAGCAGGATCGTCAGGATCTGGCCCACGCGCGCGGCTTCCACCGGCAGGGCGGCGGCTTCGCCGATGGCATTGGCTTCCAGCCGGGCATGGGGGTGGCGCAATTGCCAGCGCTCCACATAAGCGTCCAGCCAGGCATCGATGCGCTGCGCCGCTGCGGTCTCGTGGTCGTCGCGCAGGCGGGCCAGGATCGATTTGCACAGCTCGAGCTGCTGCTCCATGGTCTGCAGGTCCGGCAGGTAGGCGGACACTTGCGTGGCCGCCAGGCGCGGGTCCGCGGCATCGGCGCGCAGCTCGCCCGCGATGACCGCCAGCGTGGCCAGCGGCGTGCCGATCTCGTGGGCGACCGCGGCGGCCTGGTCGTTCAGCGCTTCGATGCGCGCGTCGCGCAGCAACTGTTCGCGCGCCAGGTTGAGCTCCGCGTCGCGCTGGCGCAGCACCCCGGACAGGCGCGCCACAAATACCGCGATCATGGTTGCGCTGGCGACAAAGTTGAGCCACATGCCGGCCAGGTGATAGTTGATGGCGTTGTCCGGGTTGTGCAGGTTCAGCGGCACGTACTCGATCAGCATCAGGCTGTAGCAGGCCATCGCGTAGACGGCGAGCGCGATCACATTGCGCCACGGCAGGATGGCGGCGGCAATCGCCAGCCCCGGCAGGTAGAACGAGACAAAGGGGTTGGTCGCGCCGCCGGTGAAGAACAGGTTGGCCGACAGCGCCGTCAGGTCGACCATCAGCTGGCCCATCAGCTCGGCGTCGCTCGGCATGCTGCCGCGGCTGGCGTGCATGCGCAGGCGCAGGCCGGTCAGCAGGTTGAACACCGCCTGCAGCGAGAGGATCGCCAGCAGCGGGCTGTACGGCAGGATCACGCCGGCCACGGACTCGCACGACACCAGCAGCACCGACTGCCCGCCCATCAGCGCCCAGCGCAGCCAGAACAGGCGGCGCAGGCTCATCAGGTTGTGGCGGACCGGGGCGATGCTCGTGGCAGAGCCGGGGCGGGAGGGGACCGTGTCTGGCGGCACGGCTGCGATGGTATCCATGCCGCGAGTTTAACAACGACCGGCGCCCGGCCCGTCGCGTGCGACACCGTGCCGCATTGGTTGGCGCCAGCGGCGCTGCCAGACTGAACGGTTCGCTGCAGGTTAGCTGCCCGGCCGGCTACCCGAATTGCGCTGCCCGGCTCACGCCAGCAGGGTCGTCATGGTTTAATGTTTCCTTTCGTGCAGTCTTTTGAATCTCAGTGGAGCTAGTCCAGATGCAAGCCAGATTCCTCGCCGCGGTGCCCGCCGCCCTGCTCGCCGCGCTGTGCTCGAACGCGGCTTTCGCCCAGGTCGACGTCAGCAACGCCTGGGCGCGCGGCACCGTGCCGGCGCAGACCGCCACCGGCGTCTTCATGACCCTGCATGCGCACGAGCCCGCCAAGCTGCTCGGCGTCAGCACGCCAGCGGCAACCACGGCCGAAGTGCATGAAATGAAGATGGATGGCAACGTGATGCGCATGCGCGCCATCGGCGCGCTCGACCTGCCCCGCATGCAGGACGTCGAGCTCAAGCCGGGCGGCTACCACGTGATGCTGATGGGCCTCAAGGTGCCGCTGAAGAAGGGCGACACCGTGCCGCTGACGCTCAAGATCGAGCAGGGCGGCAAGGTGATCGAGCAGAAGGTCGACGCCGAAGTGCGTGATCTCACCGCCACGGCGCCGGTCGCCGGCGCGCACGGCGACCACAAGCACTGAAGCGCTAAAGGCAGGCAGCCAGGCTGCCTAGCTGCGCAGGCTGATCGCGTCGTCCGGCTCGTCGCCGGCCGCCACCGCGATCACGCGCTCGCGTAGCCAGCTATGGCCGGGATCGGCGTCGGTACGGTCGTGCCAGATCAGGCTGAAGCCAAAGCCCGGCAGCGGGAAGGGCGGATCGAACACCGCGAAGCGCGGATCTTCCTCGAACGCGGCCAGGCTGCGCCGCGCCGTGGTCAGGACCAGGTTGGTGCCGGCGATCAGCGCTGGCGCCACGCTCCAGTGGGGCAGCACGCAGGCAATCTTGCGCCGCCCGCCAACCTTGGCCACGGCGGCATCGATGGCATCCACGCGCTCGCTGTGGGCTGCCACCAGCACATGCGAGCGGGCCAGGTACGCCACCTGGTCAAGCTTGCCCAGGCCGCGCACCGTGGCCGCATCCACCATGCAGGCATAGGTTTCCTCGAACAGCTCCGTGCTGCGCACGCCTTCCGGAGGCTGCCCGAACACGCCCAGCGCCAGGTCGATCTCGCCATCGGCGACCTTGGCGGTCATGGCTTCGCGGCTGGCCTGGCTGACCACCAGGTCGATGCCCGGGGCGATCTTGCGCACCGCGCGCAGCAGCCCGGGCAGCAGCGCCATCGCGCCGTAGTCGGACATGGCCAGGCGGAAGCTGCGGCGCGCCGTGGCGGGCTGGAAGCCGGACGGCCCCAGCAGGATGCGCACCTGCGCCAGCGCCTCGGCCAGCGGGCCCGCCAGTTCGTGGGCGCGCGCGCTCGGCACCAGGCCGCCCTGGCCGCGCACCAGCAGCGGGTCATCCAGCAACTGGCGCAGGCGGCCCAGCGCATGGCTCACCGCAGGCTGGCTGAGGTGCAGGCGCAGCGCGGCGCGCGAAATATGTCGTTCGGCCAGCAGGGCTTCCAGCACCACCAGCAGGTTGAGGTCGATACCGCGGAGATCATTCATGCGGCGCATATTAACGCTATGAAACGAGAATTGGTAATTCGCGGCGCAATATTTCACACTGAGGCATCAAATTTTTTTGCTGGAGATGCCTAGGTGCCCGGTCTCAACAACATTTCGCCGGCGCTCGCCGGCCTCGTTCCCGTCCTGGTGGCCATTGTTTCCGGGGCGCTGATTCCCTTGCAGGCCGGCGCCAACGCCACCCTCGGGCGCAGCCTGGGCCATCCGCTGTGGGCCACCGTGGTTTCGCTGCTGGTCAGCCTGGCGGTGGTGCTGCCGCTGCCGTGGCTGCTGAAGGTCCCGCTGCCCTCGCTGGCGGCGGGCGGGCCGGCCTGGATGTGGGCGGGCGGCGTGGCGGGCGTGTTCTACATTACCGTGGCGCTGGTGCTGGCCCCGCGCCTGGGCGCCGGCGGCTTTATCGCGGCGGTGGTGGCGGGGCAGATGGTGGGCGCGCTGCTGCTGGACCAGTTTGGCCTGGCGGGCTTCGCGGCCCGCGCCGTGACGCCGGGGCGCCTGGCCGGCGCTGCGCTGGTGGTGCTGGGGGTGGTGGTGATGCATTTCGCCGGGGCGGGCGCGGCCAGCACGGTGCCGGCGCAGGCGGCGAACTGATCAGCCTTCGGCTTGCGCGTTGCCGCCATCCTTGCGGCGGCGCGCCAGGCAGGCGGGACAGAGGCAGTGCTGGCCCGGCACGATCTGGCGGGCGGGCAGCAGCGGCTGGGTGGCGCACCAGCAGTGCGGCAGGCCGGCGGCATAGCCGCACACAAAGCCGGCGCCGCAGGCGCTGCAATGCTCCACCGGGCGCAGTTGCCCGGTCAGCACCGTGGCCGGATCGCTCACGGCGTGCCCCGGGGTGGCTCGTCTTCCTGGCCCAACCGGGACATGGCGGCGCGCATCAGCCGCATCTGGCCCGAAAAATTGGTGCAGGCGTCGCAAATCGCCATGTGCCCGCGCATGCGCACGCGCTCGATCCAGCTCAACGGCCGGTCCATGCCTTCCATGGTCAGGTGGTGGATCTCCCGGCAGTTTGGCAGCAGCCGGCGGCGGGGTGGCGTATCAGGCATGGCTTCCTTTGGTTGGAGAGGCGGTTTTGGGCCGTGGCAGCTTGCCTGGCTGTCGCGGCCTGCTTACAAGGTCAGGCCAGCTTCAGGCCAAGGTTCAGGCCAAGGTTCCGGCGCTCACGCCTTCTGCCCGAACCAGTTCAGCTCCAGGCACTCGCGCAGGCGCATGCGGGCCCGGTACAGCATGACCCAAGCATTAGTCGTCGTGATCTCCAGTTCCTGACAGATTTCTTCGGTTTCCAGCTCCAGCCATTCCCGCATCATGAAAATCCGGCCGATCTTGGCGGGCAGCTTGTCCACGCACAGTTGCAGGATCTCGAAGAACTCACGGCGCTCCAGGGCGCGGTCCGGGTTGCCCCAGTCGGATGGCGGCGTATGGTAATGGCCATTCTTGGCGAACAGGGCATCGAAGGCGTCGATATCCGACTGGGCCTCGTCATCGTCCTCGCCGCCGCCCAGCGTCAGGCGCACTTCGCGCCGGCCGCTGCGCAGCGTATCGATGATCTTGTGCTTGAGGATGCCGATCAGGTAGGTCTTCAGCGCGGACTGGCCGCTAAAGCGCTCCGGGTGCTCCAGCGCGGCCACCAGAGTGTCGGAGACGGTATCCTCGGCCAGTGCCTGGTCACGCAGCTGCAGGCGCGCGAAGCGCAGCAAATGGGGGCGCAGGGCGCTAAGATCGTCGGGGTGCAGGCTCATTGCGTTGCCGCTATTCGGTGGTGATGCGACTGTTGGCCAACTGTTGCGTGGATAGAACGCCATGGTGCGCCGCAGTACGCATGCACCGGTTTTGAACCCCCGCTGCGCCACCGTCTGCACGCGTGCGCCGCGGTTTCTTGTAAAATCGGCGCCTGCCGCGGCCGGAGGTGGCCTAATCGGGGTAAAAACCCCCGTAACCAGTTGTTCACCGCCGGTCAGAATTGCCATGATACCTGTTGAATCTCACGGATGTCCCTTGCCATGAACGCCGACACCCCTGGGCCTGCCGCTACCGCGGTGGCCGCAATTGCCCCAGCCCTCAAGGCCGAAATCCTTGCCGAGGCGCTGCCCTATATCCGCAAGTTTCACGGCAAGACCATTGTGGTCAAGTACGGCGGAAACGCGATGACCGAGGACAAGCTCAAGCACGGCTTCGCGCGCGACGTGATCCTGCTCAAGCTGGTCGGCATGAACCCGGTCGTGGTTCACGGCGGTGGCCCGCAGATCGACGAAGCCCTGAAGAAGGTCGGCAAGGTCGGCACTTTTATCCAGGGCATGCGCGTCACCGATGAAGAGACCATGGAAGTGGTCGAATGGGTGCTGGGCGGCGAAGTGCAGCAGGACATCGTCATGCTGATCAACCAGTACGGCGGCCAGGCCGTGGGCCTGACCGGCAAGGACGGCGGCCTGATCCGCGCCAAGCGCCTCAAGATGCCGGACCGCGAGAGTCCCGGCGCCTTCATCGACATCGGCTTCGTGGGCGATATCGAGGCCATCAACCCGGCGGTGGTGAAGGCCCTGCAGGACGACGCCTTCATCCCGGTGATCTCGCCGATCGGCTTTTCCGACGACGGCCAGGCCTACAACATCAACGCCGATGTGGTCGCGGGCAAGATGGCCGAGATCCTCAAGGCCGAGAAGCTGGTCATGATGACCAACATCCCGGGCGTGATGGACAAGGCCGGCAACCTGCTGACGGACCTGTCCGCGCGCGAGATCGAGGAACTGTTCGCGGACGGCACCATCTCCGGCGGCATGCTGCCCAAGATCTCGTCGGCGCTGGACGCGGCCAAGAGCGGCGTGAATTCGGTGCACATCATCGATGGCCGCATCGAACACTCGCTGCTGCTTGAAATCCTGACCGAACAAGCGTTCGGTACCATGATCCGTTCGCACTAGAACGCATCTCCCGGCAGCGCGCCCATTGCGCGCATTGCGCGCGCTGCCGCCCCACCCTTCATTCTTTCCCGCGTGCCATCTATTTCCCCGCCCTTGCGCCGCAGCCTGCGCGGTGCGCGCCGACGCCGCCCCGCGGGCGACAATTCCGGCCGCACGGTCTGGCTGTTCGATCTCGACAACACGCTGCACGACGCGTCGCATGCGATCTTTCCCGCTATCAACCAGTTGATGACGGCGTATGTCGCGCGCGTGCTGGGCAGCGACGAGGCCACCGCCAGCGAGGTCCGGGTGAAGTACTGGCAGCGCTACGGTGCGACGCTGCTCGGCATGATCCGCCACCACAACGTGGACCCGGCCGACTTCCTGCGCGCCGCGCATGATTTCCCCGAACTGGCGGAGATGGTGCGGGTGCAGCGCGGCCTGGCCGGCCACCTGCGCCGCCTGCCCGGGCGCAAGATCCTGGTGACCAACGCGCCGGAGCAATACGCGCGCGCGGTGATCAAAGTCGCTGGCATCCAACGGTGTTTCGAGCGGGTGGTCGCCATAGAGGACATGTGGGTGCATGGCCACCTGCGGCCCAAGCCGGACCGGCGCATGCTGCGCCGGCTGCTGGTGCAGCAGCGGGTGGCGCCGCACCGGGCGGTGCTGGTCGAAGACACGCTGTCCCACCTCAAGCGCTATGCGGGCACGGGCATTCGCACGGCCTGGGTGACGGGCTACCTGCGCACGCTGGCGCCATCGCGCCCGCACGACGTGCCGATGCCCGCGGGCGCTGCCGTGGCGGGCGCCAGCGGCGACGCCGCGGTGCGCAGCACGCTGGACGCGGAGGACCGGCAGCACGCCGGCCACGCCGCGCAGGAACATTCGGTGACGCTGGTGGCGGCCGAGACGCAGGATCCGCCCGCGCTGGCGCCCGGCACGACGGCGCCGCAGGCGCTGCCGGCATCGGCGCCGCGCGTGCGGGCGCGGATCGTAAATCGCCCCGGCTATGTGAACGTAAAAGTACAATCCATGCATCAACTCCAACGACGAATGCGGAGAATCGGGTCATGATGCACAGTAATGGGCGCCCATCGGGTGCGGCTCCGGCCGCCGCCGGGCAGGGCGCAGGCGTGGACGGGGCGCCGGCACGCAAACGCCCGCGTCCGGGCGAGCGGCGGGTGCAGATCCTGCAAACGCTGGCCGGGATGCTGGAAGTGCCGCGCGGGGAAAAGGTCACCACCGCGGCGCTGGCTGCCAAGCTCAGCGTATCGGAGGCGGCGCTATACCGCCATTTCGCCAGCAAGGCGCAGATGTTCGAAGGCCTGATCGGCTTTATCGAGCAGACCGTCTTCGGCCTGATCAACCAGATCACCACCCAGGAAGAGCATGGCTTGCGCCAGGCGCACGCCGTGGTGCGCATGCTGCTGTCCTTTGCCGAGAAGAATCCCGGCATGACGCGCGTGCTGACCGGCGAAGCGCTGGTGGGCGAGCACGACCGCCTGCAGGAGCGCATCAACCAGCTAGTGGACCGGATCGAGGCCTCGCTGCGGCAGTGCCTGAAGATCGCCATCAGCCAGGGCGCCTTTCCGCCCGACGCCGACGTGCCGGTGCGCGCCGCGTTGATCGTGGCGACCGTGCAGGGGCAGTGGCATCGCTATGCCAAGAGCGGCTTTCGCAAGCTGCCCAGCGAGAACGCGGACGCGCAGTTGCGTGTGCTGCTCGGCTAGGCTGCGCCCATTCTGAAGCATTGGCCGAAGCCGGCCGGATGCGCCAAAACCGATTGAAATGACGACGGTGTTTACTCCCTCTCCCCTCAGGGGGAGAGGGCTGGGCAGAGGGGTGGCTTAGCCAGGAGCCACTGGAAGCGAAGCCAATGGTTGTTTCCAGCATGACGGCGTAACCAGCGCCCGCCCTCTCCCCCGGCCCCTTTCCCGCAAGTGGGAGAGGGGAGCAAACCGTGGCATTGTCCTGCGCTCAGGCCTGTATGGTCGCATCGGCGTTTTCGTCGGCCGGGGCCGCAGGCTTGTCGCGCAGCGGCTGCCATGCGGCGCCCGCGGCGTACCAGTCGATGCGCCGGGTCATCACCATGATGGCGGCCAGGATCACGAACATCAACAGCGAGCCCAGCATCAGCGCATTGTCCTCCGACAGCAGCAGGCCATAGAGCGCGCCGTACAGCACGGTCAGCAGCGTGGCAAAGGCCAGCCCGCGCCGCCAGCTCTGCAGCACGAACGACAGGTAGAAGCCCAGCAGCCCGATGCAGGCAGCGCTGGCCGCCAGGTAGGCGAGCGCGAACGAGATATGCTCGGACAGGCTCAGCAGCAGCAGGAAGAATACCGCGAGTGCGAGGCCTACCAGCAGGTATTGGATCGGGTGGATGCGCAGGCGCTTGACCAGCTCGAACATGAAGAAGCCGGCGAAGGTCAGCAGCACGAACATGGCGCCGTACTTCACCGCGCGCTCCGCCTGCAGGTAGATGTTGACCGGATCGATCAGCGTCACCGACACCGTTTCGAGCATGCCGTCGCCGGTGCCAGCAAGCTGGCTGCGGGCCTTGGTGTTGTACGAGGTCACGCTCCAGTTGCTGCGAAAGCCCTGCGCGCTCACGCTGCGGGTGCGCGGCAGGAAATCGCCGTCGAAACTCGGATGGGGCCACGCGGAATCGAGCGAGATGTCGTTCTGGTCCCCCACCGGGGTGAAGGCCAGCGACTGCGCGCCCAGCAGCGGCAAGGTCAGCGAGAACGGCACCACGCGCCGTGCCTGCGCGGACCTGCCATCCAGGCCGGGCTTGGCGGCTTTGGCGGGCGGCAAGTCGATCTCGGCGTGCAGGCCTTGCGACAGGCTTTTGAGCCGCGCGCCTTGCTCCAGCTTCAGCGCCTTGCCGTCCAGCTCGAACGCAGGTGCCGCCATCAGGCCGCGCGTGTCGCTGATACCGATCGTGATGTACGGCTGGCCCACCTCAAAGGCGACGTGCCCGGCCGAGCGCGGCAGCTCGGCCGGGTCGGGCAGCGCGATGGTGCCCTGCCAGCGGCTTTGCATCTCGTACACCAGCACCTTGTGGATGCCGCGATAGCGCTCGCTCGGCGTGACCTCGCCCTTGACCCGTAGCATCGTGGGGAAGACCAGCAACTGTCCGACCTCTGCCTGCAGCACGGTGGCATTCGGCCGCTTCGGGTCGCTGCTGTCCGTCACGCGCAGGATCTCCTTGTACGGCAGCACCAGCACCGGGCCGGTCAGGGTCTGCGGGCCGGCGTAGCTTTGCCAGACGCTGCGTACCGCTTCCTCGCGGTAGTGCTTGCGGTCCTGCACGGCATTGCCCACGAGATGCAGCGGGATCAGGATCAGCAGGATCAGGAACGCCGTGATGGCGGATTTGAAAAACAGGATTCGATTCATGGCGGCAGGCGCGCGGGAGTGACGATGCCGCTAGCTTAGGGTTGCCATGTGAGCCGCCGCGGAAGCCTGCGTGAAGCGATTGGCCCGATTGTGTGCTGAGTGTGAAGTCGCTATGCCGCAGGCAGCGCCAGCGTCGCGCACGCTCCGCCCTCGGCGCGGTTGGCCAGCGTGATTTCACCGTGATGCAGCGTAGCGATCTCGCGCACGAAGCACAGGCCCAGCCCGGTGCTCTTGTCCTGCCCGCCGGGGCGCGGCAGCGAGTAGAAGCGCTCGAACAGGCGCGGCAGCGCATAGTCCGGAATGCCGGGGCCGTGATCGGTGACGCGCACGGCGATCTTCTCGGCGGGATCACTGCCGTGCGCCACGGACACGTCGACCGTGCTGGCCGCCGGCGCGAAGTCGATGGCATTCTCCAGCAGGTTGCCCAGCGCCTGGTGCAGCAGGAACGGATCGCCTTTCACGACCGGCTCGGGCTGGCCAGACGGCATCAAGCGCAGCGTCAGGTCGCGCTGGCGGGCGCGCGGCTCCAGCTCATGCAGCAACTGCTCGATCAGCGGCACCAATGCAACCGGCTCGTGGGTCTCCAGGCTCTGGCGTTGCTCCAGCGCCGCCAGCGCCAGCAGCTTGCGGATCATTGCCTCAAGCCGCTGTGCCTGCCGCCGGATATTGGCGACGAAGCGGTGGCGGTCGGCGCCCGGCATGTCTTCCTGCAGCAGCTCGGCGGCGCCGCTGATGGCCGCCAGCGGGCTCTTCATCTCGTGCGTCAGCGTGTGGATGTAGTGCTCGACATATTGCTTGTCCTCCAGCCGCAGGCGCATGCTCTCTACCGAGCGGCCCAGCTCGGCCAGCTCGCTGGCGCCGCGCAGGGGCATCTCGGCGCGCTCGCCCGCCGCCACCGCGCGCGCATAGCGCTGCAGCTGGCGCAGGCCGTGCACCAGCCACAGCGTGCAGGCCAGGCCGATGACGAACGCGCCGCCCATCAGCAACAGGCCGCTCTGCAGGATCTTGCGCTGGCTGCGTTCGATGAACGGCGCCATCGTCACGTTGGGCTTGGCCACGGTCAGCACGCCGATGGTCATGTTGCCGTCGCGGATGGGGGCTGCCACGTGCATCACCGTGCTGGCATCGTCGTCGGGGTTGGCGCGCGTGCTGCGCGCGCCGTACTCGCCCCGCAGCGTCCGGTAGACATCGTTCCAGCGCGAGTAATCCGCGCCAACCGCCGCCTCGCCGGAATCGAAGCGCACGATGCCGCGCTCGTCCGTGATGTAGATGCGGTAGCCCACCGCATCCTTGTGCATGCCCCAGACATTGGCATCGACCTTGTCCTCGCGCAGCCGCGCCAGGCGGCGCGCGAAGGCGCCGTCGGCGATGCGGCCGTTCTTCATGTCGTCGGCGGCCAGCACCGCCAGCACATGCGCGGTATCGACCAGCGTGTCCTCCATGGCTTGCCGCACGCCGGGCTTGACCTCCTGGACGAATACCCGCAGCGTGAGGAACGCCGCCAGCCCGACGATCAGGAAGAAGCCGAAGAAGATGCGAAGCCCGATATGCATGCGTGGCCGTGGGTAGGTTGTGTATGAAGTGGTGGCGCCGCTCAGCCTTCGAGCGAATAACCCATGCCACGATGGGTGCGGATCGAATCGCACTCCGGATCGAGCGCGCGCAGCTTGGCGCGCACCGTCTTGATATGTGTATCGACTGTGCGGTCGATGGTGTCGAGCGCGTCGTGCCAGACCAGGTCCATCAGCTGCGCGCGCGAATAGATGCGCCCGGGATGCTGCAGCAGCAAGGCCAGGAGCCGGTACTCGTAGCGGGTCAGGTCGAGCCACTGGCCGCGCCAGGCCAGGCGCGCGCCGTCGGCATCGAGCGTGAAGCCTTCAGGCTGCACGGGTGCCGGCGCAAGGCCATGCGGCGCGGCACGCTTGCCGGCGCGCCGCAGGATCACGCGTACCCGCGCCGCCAGCTCTCGCGGCGAGAAGGGCTTCACCACGTAGTCGTCGGCGCCGATCTCCAGCCCGACGATGCGGTCGATTTCCTCGTTGCGCGCGGTGAGGAAGATCACGGGCACATCGGAGAAGGTGCGCAGCGTGCGGCAGACTTCGAAGCCATTGATGTCGGGCAGGCCCACGTCCAGGATCACCAGGTCCGGCGCTTGCGCGCGCAGGCGCGCAAGCGCGGCGCTGCCGAGCGCGCAGTGCTCGACCGTC
>NZ_BAAILO010000586.1:47252-60070 GCF_054589115.1 Cupriavidus sp. 8B
TCGATGACCAGGATGCTGGGTGGTTTCGTCAAGGCTGGATTGGCGTTTGGTTAGCGTCTGGTTCGTGTTTGGATCGCGTCGGGCGGCGCGCCGCCGCCGGCGCCTTTGTTTGCTCTATAATAAGCGGGTCGCGCCGATTTGATGACTGGCTTGCGGGCGCGCGGCGGCATGGTAACCCCTGGAGGCGTGGTTTTGGGGGTTCCGGCAGCCAATATAAATGCGGCTAAAGAGGTGGGTCGGTTCCCTGCCACGCAAGGCACCGACACGCGGGACACAAGACCCGTGCAAAACCCGATTTGGCTGCGCCGTCGTTGATGCTGTGTTTGATGTCAGGTTCGATGTCATCCGCAGGCAACGTCCACGCAATGCCGGTCGGGTTTTTTTTCGCCTGTTTGCCAACGGGCTTATTCCATGACAGACGTAGCTCCGCCTCCTGCCACGTTGGCATTGCCGGCCGATTCGGTCGGCTTCGTCACGCCGCAGCGCATGCATTTCCCCGAGCCGTTGAAGCTGCGCAACGGCACCTCGCTAGCCGACTACGACCTGATGGTCGAGACCTACGGCACGCTCAACGCCGCCCGCTCCAACGCCGTGCTGGTGTGCCACGCGCTCAACGCTTCGCACCACGTGGCCGGCGTGTACGAGCACGACCCGCGCGACGTCGGCTGGTGGGACAACATGGTCGGCCCGGGCAAGCCGCTCGACACCGACCACTTCTTCGTCATCGGCGTCAACAACCTCGGTTCCTGCTTCGGCTCGACCGGCCCGATGAGCGCCAACCCCGCCACCGGCCAGCCCTATGGCGCGATGTTCCCGGTGGTCACGGTGGAAGACTGGGTCAATGCCCAGGCGCGCGTGGCGGACCGGTTCGGCATCACCCAGTTCGCGGCGGTGATGGGCGGCAGCCTGGGCGGCATGCAGGCACTGGCCTGGAGCCTGATGTATCCGCAGCGGCTGCGCCACTGCATCGTGGTGGCATCCACTCCCAAGCTGTCGGCGCAGAACATCGCCTTCAACGAGGTGGCGCGCAGCGCGATCCTGTCCGACCCGGACTTCCACGGCGGCAACTACTACGCGCACGGCGTCAAGCCCAAGCGCGGCCTGCGTGTCGCGCGCATGATCGGCCATATCACTTACCTGTCCGACGAGGACATGGCGGAGAAATTCGGCCGCGAGCTCAAGACCGACGACATCCGCTTCTCCTTCGATGTCGAGTTCCAGGTGGAGAGCTACCTGCGCTACCAGGGCGACAAGTTCGCCGAGTACTTCGATGCCAACACCTACCTGCTGATCACGCGCGCGCTCGATTATTTCGATCCGGCGCTGGCCTTCGGCGGTGATCTCACGCGCGCGGTGTCGCAGACGCAGGCCAGCTTCCTGGTGGCCAGCTTCACCACCGACTGGCGCTTCGCCCCCAATCGCAGCCGCGAGCTGGTCAAGGCCCTGCTCGACAACAAGCGCCCGGTCAGCTATGCGGAGATCGATGCGCCGCACGGGCACGACGCCTTCCTGCTCGACGACCCGCGCTATCACAACCTGATGCGCGCCTACTACGAACGCATCGCCGAGGAGATAGGCGCATGAATGCCGCGGCCAACCCCAATATCCTGGCGCTGCGCCCCGACTTTCGCGCCATCGCGCGCTGGATCGAGCCCAACTCCACGGTGCTCGACCTTGGTTGCGGCGACGGCAGCCTGCTGCGCGTGCTGCAGGACGAGCTCGACGTGCAGGCCTACGGCATCGAGATCCAGGACGACGGCGTGCTGGCGTGCGCGCAGAAGGGCGTGCACGTGATCCAGCAGAACCTGGAAGGCGGCCTGGCGCTGTTCGAGGACAAGAGCTTCGATACGGTGATCCTGTCGCAGACGCTGCAGACCATCCACAACACCGCGCAGGTCCTGCGCGAGACGCTGCGGGTGGGGCGCGAATGCATCGTGTCCTTCCCCAACTTCGGCTACTGGCCGCACCGGCTGTCGGTGTTCCGCGGCCGCATGCCGGTGTCGGAGGCGCTGCCGTACCAGTGGTACAACACGCCGAACGTGCGGGTGCTGACCATCAGCGACTTTGAAGCGCTGGCGTCCAAGGTCGGCCTGCGCATCCTCGACCGCGTGGTGATGCATGAGGGCGTGACGGTCAACTGGGGCTCGAACTGGCGCGGCAGCCTGGCGGTGTACCGGGTATGCGCCACCTGAGCCGGCGAGGGCGGGGGCTTCGTTCAGCCGCCCGCCGCGCTAGTCTCGAGCGCCGCCTGCGCCACCAGGTGGTCGACGAAGGCGCGCACCTTGGGGGCCAGGTGGCGGGTTGGCGTGTAGACCGCGAAGGCGGTGCCCACGTAGGGTTCCAGGATCTCCCAGTCGTGAAGCACCGGTACCAGGCTGCCTGACGCCAGCGCCGCCGCGGCCGAGAAATCCGGCACCAGCCCGATGCCGCCGCCGGCCTGCGCCATGGCGACGATGGCCGCGCTGTTGTTGAGCGTGACCTTCGGCGGGATGCGCAGCGCCACTGTTTGCCCGTCGCGCTTGTGCCGCAGGCTCCAGCGTTCGCCGAAGGCGCCATAGCCCAGGTAGATGCAGCGATGCCCGGCTAGCGCCGCCGGCTCGGCGGGCGTGCCATGCCGGGCCAGCCAGCCGGGTGCCGCCACCAGCCGGTAACGCACCGCGCGGATTGGCCGCGCCGCCAGTCCCGGCGCCAGTTCGCGCGCAATACGGATGGCCACGTCCACGCCTTCTTCCACCAGGTCCACCAGGCGGTCCGCCAGCGTCAGCTGCAGGTCCAGCGCGGGAAAGCGGTCCAGCAGGGCCGGCAGCCGCGGTGCCAGCCAGGCCTGCCCGAACACCACCGGCGCGCTGATCCGCAGCAGGCCATGCGGCGCGCCGCCGTGGTCGCTGGCCAGCGTGTTCACCTCCTGCGCGGCCGCCACCATGCGCGCGCAGGCGGCATGCACCGCTTGCCCGAGTTCGGTCAGGGCAAAGGCGCGCGTGGTCCGTTGCAGCAGGCTTGCGCCGATGGCTGCTTCCAGCCGAGTCACATGGCGGCTGACGGCGGAGGGTGTCATGCCAAGCTCGCGGGCGGCGGCCGAGAAGCTGCCGCATTCCACCACCCGGGCGAATACGGCCATGGCGTTAAGTTGCGCGACCGGCATGGGCTGGCTCCTGGATTTGTGATCACAGGTCAAATGGTAATTGCTTATCTGATGGATTGTTGACTTGATTGCGCGGTGGAACAATGGCGTCCAAGCGTTGGAGACATCAATGAATATCGATAGATCTGGCACCGCCGTGGCTTCCCCGGCCGCCACCCCGGCCCCGCAGGCCACGGAATCCGCCCGGCGCGGCGGCGCCTGGCGCATGGTGGCCGCCATGGCCCTGTCGGGCACCATCGGCTGGTTCGTGGTGACCAGCGGGCAGTCCCCGCTCGACGTGGTGTTTTTCCGCTGCATCTTCGGCGGCGCCGCGCTGCTGGGCACGCTGGCCCTGCGGCGCGGCTGGCAGCCCATGCGCGGCCGCGACTGGGGCTGGATGGCGCTGGGCGGCGTCACGCTGATCCTCAACTGGCTGGCCTTGTTCTCCGCCTATTCGTACAGCGGCATTTCAGTGTCCACGGTGGTCTATCACACCCAGCCCTTCTTCCTGCTGCTGCTGGCGGCGCTGTTCCAGCGCGAGGCCATCGCACCCGGGCGCCTCGCCTGGCTGGTGCTCGCCTTTGGCGGCGTGGTGCTGATTACCGGGCTGGAACATGGCGGCGCCACTGGCGGCATGCTGTATGGGGTCGGGCTGGCGATGCTGGCGGCATTGCTGTATGCCATCACCACCATGGCCACGCGCCGCCTCAAGGGGATTCCGGCAGGGCAGATCGCGGGCCTGCAGATGGTGATGGGGGTGGTCATGCTGTTCCCGCTGGCGCATCCGGCGGTGGAAACCTTCGGCGGGCGGACCTGGGGGGCGCTGCTGGCGCTTGGCCTGGTGCATACCGGGGTGATGTACACGCTGTTGTACGGCGCCTTCCAGCGCCTGAACGTGCTGTCGATCGCCACGCTGTCGTTTGTCTACCCGCTGGTGGCCATCGTGATCGATGTGCTGGTGTTCGGGGTGGTGCTCACGCCGCTGCAACTGGCGGGCATGGCGCTGATCCTGCTGGCGGTGATCGGCAACCAGCTGGGTTGGAATCCTTTGCGGCGGGCGCGTGCGGCACGGGAGGAGGGCTGAGCCGGCGGCGGATTGGAGGGGACGCTCGGTTGATGCGGCGCCAGCGCCGATCTACCGTTTGCAGTATTATCGAACGATCGTACTTTTTTGGTCCCCAGCATGTCCGCCACGCCAGCCAGCCAGACCCTCCATTCCTTCGACCACGCGATTGCGCTGGAGCCGGCAGGCGCAAACCTGTTCCACGGCCGCACCACGCCTGCCTACTGGAACATGATCGGCCCCTTCGGCGGCATCACGGCGGCCACCCTGCTGCAGGCCGTGCTGCAGCATCCCGAGCGGCTGGGCGATCCGTCCGCGCTGACCGTCAACTTCGCCGGCCCGATCGTCGAAGGGCCCTTTGTGATCGAGGCGCGTCCGGTGCGTACCAACCGCAACACCCAGCACTGGACCATCGAGCTGCGCCAGGGCGACGAAGTGGCGACCACGGCTACCGCCTTCTTCGCGGTGCGCCGCGAGACCTGGAATTGCGGCGAGGCGGTGTTCCCGCAGGTGCCGCCGGCAAGCGATGTCCCACCGATGGCCGGTTTCGCGCCGGTGCGCTGGCTGGATGCGTATGAGTTGCGGCCGGTGCGCGGCGCCAAGCCGAATGTCGAGGCCGGCACCGAGAATCCGGACAGCCTGACCCAGTTCTGGCTGCGCGACGCGCCCGCGCGTACGCCGGACTTCGCCGCGATGGCGGCGTGGTGCGACACCTTCTACCCGCGCATCTTCCTCAAGCGCGCCGGCTTCGTGCCGGCCGGCACCGTGTCGCTGACCACGTACTTCCATGCCGATGCCGCGACCCTGGCCGCGCTGGGCGAGGGCCATGTGCTGGGCAGCGCCCAGGCGCAGGTGTTCCGCCAGGGCTTCTTCGACCAGAGCGCGCAGATCTGGAGCCCGCAGGGCGAACTGCTGGCGACCTCGCACCAGATCGTCTACTACAAGCAGTAAGCGTTCGCGCTGCCGGGTATCAGGGTGTCAGGGGGGCAGGGGGTCAGGCCGCGGCGCGGGCCTGGGCCTCGTAGCGGTGCACGGTGTTGCGCATCGCCCATAGCAGCACCACGCCGGGCACCGCCACCGCCACGGTGCTGAGGTAGAAGGCCGACCAGCCGAAGGCCTCCACCAGGTAGCCCGAGCTCGGCCCCACATAGACGCGCCCGACCGAGGCCAGCGCGGACAGCAGCGCGTACTGGGTGGCCGAGAACGAGCGGTTGCACAGCGTCATCAACAGCGCCACGAAGGCCGCCGTGCCCATGCCGCCGCAGAGGTTCTCCACCGCGATGGTGGCGCCCATGGTCCACAGGTGCGGCGGCGTCACCGCCAGGATCCAGTAGCCGAGGTTGGACACCCCCTGCAGGATGCCGAATAGCAGCAGCGAGCGGTACAGGCCCAGGCGCACCATCAGCGTGCCACCGAACAGCGCGCCCACGATGGTGGCGGCCAGCCCGAGCGTCTTGTTGACCAGGCCGACTTCGCCGGCCGAAAAGCCCACGCCGCGGATCAGGAAGGTGGTGGACAGGCTGCCGGCAAACGCATCGCCCAGCTTGTAGAGCACGATCAGCAAAAGCAGCCACCAGGCGCCGGGGCGGGAGAAGAAGTCGCGCAGCGGGCCGAGGATGGCTTCTTCCATGGTGCGCGGCGTGCGCGCCGGCGATTCCGCCTCGGGCGCCCACAGCAGGCTGACGATGCCGATGCCCATCAACCCCGCCATCAGCAGGTACATCTGCTGCCAGCCCAGCACGCGGTCGGCCAGCCATAGTGCCAGCCCGCCCGAGACCAGCATCGCCAGCCGGTAGCCCAGCACCTTGACCGCCGCCCCCACGCCGCGCTCCGGCGCGCGCAGCACGTCGGTGCTGTAGGCGTCGAACACGATGTCCTGCGAGGCCGACATGAAGGCCACCAGGGTGGCCAGCGCGGCCAGCGTCCACAGCGCCTCGTGCGGCGGGCAGAAGGCCATGCCCGCGATGCCCAGCACCAGCCCGATCTGGGTCAGCAGCAGCCAGCCGCGGCGCCGGCCCAGCAGCGGCAGCGTATAGCGGTCCATCAGCGGGGCCCACAGGAACTTGAAGATATAGGCCTGGCCCACCAGCGAGAAGAAGCCGATGGTCTTGATATCAAGCCCTTCCACCGTCATCCAGGCCTGCAATGTGCCGGAGGTGAGTGCCAGCGGCAGCCCCGAAGCGAAGCCCAGCGTGAGCATGGCGCCGATGCGGCGATTGCGGAAAATGTCGAGATAGGCTTGAAAGGTCATGAATCAGGATGGCAATCGGGGCAATCGGGGCAATCGAGGCAGTCGGGATGGCGATCAGGCGGGGCAAGGCGCCGTGTATTATTGCATTACCGTCAGCGCCGGCCCCATGCGCGGGATGCGCCGGGCCCGGACCGTGTCCTGGCCGCATCAACCCTTGCTCACCCTGCTTGCAGGAAACCGCATCCAAGGAATCGCACATGTCCGATCGCCAGCGTTGTCAGTGCCGCCACCGGCGGGCCGGGATTGCGTTGCCACGTCGACTGGCCGCGCTGGCGCTGGCAGCCAGCGCCGCGCTGAGCATGGCCGCCGCCCAGGCCCAGGGCCAGGCACAGCCGCAGGACGCTGAAGATGGCATCCGCGTGCAACGCGGCGGCGCGTCCATCCGCCAGATCGTGCCGGTCGAGGTCATCGAGCAGCAGGCCTCGCAAGAGTACGAGCAACTCAAGGAAGAGGCGCAGGCCAAGAAGACCCTGGTCGGCGACAACAACCCGCAGCTGGTGCGCCTGCGCGCCATCGCCAAGCGCATCCTGCCGCAGACCCCGCGCTGGAACGAACGCGCGAGGCAATGGAAGTGGGAAGTCAACCTGATCAACTCCAAGCAGGTCAATGCGTTCTGCATGCCCGGCGGCAAGATCGCCTTCTACACCGGCCTGCTCGACCAGCTCAAGCTGACCGACGACGAAGTCGCCATGGTGATGGGGCACGAAATCGCCCATGCGCTGCAGGAGCATGCGCGCGAGCGGGCGGCCAAGTCCGAGATCACCAACCTGGGCGCCAACGTGATCTCGCAACTGTTCGGTTTTGGCAACCTCGGCAATATGGCGCTCGGCACCGGGGCGCAGCTGCTCACGCTGCGGTTCTCGCGCTCGGACGAGACCGAGGCCGACCTGGTGGGCATGGACATCGCCGCGCGTGCCGGCTACGACCCGCGTGCCGCCGTGTCGTTGTGGCAAAAAATGGGGGCGGTCTCGCAATCCTCGGCGCAGTCGGGCTCGGAGTTCCTCTCCACCCATCCGTCGGGCCGCACCCGCATCGCCGAGCTGGAGAAGCACCTGCCCGAGGTGTTGCCGCTCTACGCGCGCGCGATCGATTCCAGCGTCGGCAAGCTGCCGACCTATCGGGCCAATATGGCCAACCTGAGCAGCGCGCCGGTCGACAGCGGCGACGACGACCGGCAAAAGCCACTTAGTAAGTAGAGACGCCCGAGAGGCGCTCTTGATGGTGGATCCTGCAAGGGCACGGTGGTCAAGGCCGGGATCTGATCGAAGGGATTTCCTGGGACGAAAAAAAGCCGGCGAACCATCGCCGGCTTTTTCATTCGCGCGCGGCTGGTGAGAGCCGCATTGGCGCTTGAGCGTGTCAGGCGCTCAGGCCAGTCGCCTCGTCCGCGCCGACATGCACGTTCATGCATTGCACGGCAGCGCCGGCAGCGCCCTTGCCCAGGTTGTCCAGGCGCGCCATCAGCACAATGCGCTCGGCCGAGCCGAACACGAACAGGTCCACGCGGTTGGTGTCGTTGCTGGCCTGCACGTCGAAGAAGCCGCCGTCCAGGTTGGCCTCATCGCCCACCGGCATCACGCGCACGAACTGCTCGCCTTCGTAGTGCTTCCGGTAGATGTCCTCGATCTGTTCCGGCGTGACCTTGCGCGCCAGGCGATCCGGGTACACCGGCACCGTCACGGCCAGGCCCTTGAGGAAGTTGCCGACGATCGGGTTGAAGATCGGCGCCTGCGCCAGGCCGGCCTGCACGCGCATCTCGGGCAGGTGCTTGTGCGCGAGGCCGAGCGAGTAGGGGCGCGGGCTGTTGAGCTTGGGGTTACCGCCGGCTTCGAACTCGGCAATCATCTGCTTGCCGCCGCCGCTGTAACCGGTCAGCGAGAATGCCGAGACCGGGTAATCGGCTTGCATCACTCCGGCTTCCACCAGCGGGCGCACCGCCATCAGGAAGGCGCTGGCGTGGCAGCCCGGCACCGCGATGCGCTTGCTGGTGCGGATCTTCTCGCGCTGGCCGCGCGTGAGTTCCGGCAGGCCATAGGCCCAGCTGTCGGTGGTGCGGAACGCCGTGCTGGCGTCGATCACGCAGGTATCGGGATTGGTCACCAGCGCCACGGCCTCGCGGGAGGCAACGTCGGGCAGGCACAGGAAAGCGACGTCGGCGGCATTCAGAAAGCGTGCTCGTTCGGCCGGATCCTTGCGCTTGTCATCGGCGATACGCAGCAGCTCCACATCGGAACGGCCGGAGAGATAGTCGAGCAACCGGAGACCGGTGGTGCCTTCCTGACCATCTACGAACACTTTGAAAACCATGGCGGACTCACTCGGAAATACGAAAGACGAAAGGTCCCACGCCGGAATCGGATGGGAACCAGCATTGTAACTAGGTTGGGGGGACGTGGCAGGGTGCGTGCCGCAATGCAGCGCAAATCCCCTTGTCACGCATAACCTAGTAGGTTAAATTTGATCGAGAAACATACACCTCACTGCAGGCCTCACTGCGGGCTCTCGGTGATCGGAACCTACGCGGATCACAAGGTATGGCAGGACGTTTACCGGCCGATTACCGCCGCCGGTGCACTGTATCTGAAACTGATGGTCACCGATGCGGTGCCGGTCGTGTCATTCCAGGAGCTGGAACCATGAAATGTCCAGAATGCGGGGGTGCGGAACTGGTGCAGGACACCCGCGACGTGCCTTATACGTACAAGGGCGAAACGGTCATCGTTCCCGCGGTCTCGGGCAGCTTTTGTCCGGCGTGCGGGGAAATCGTGCTGGATCCGGATCAAGCGGACCGGTACGGCGAAGCGGCCGCGGCTTTCCAAAAGCAGGTCAACGCCGCGATCGTCGATCCGGCCTTCATCGTTGCCGTGCGCAAGAAGCTGAGCCTGGACCAGCGCGAGGCCGCGGAGATCTTCGGCGGCGGCGTCAATGCCTTCTCGCGCTACGAAACCGGCAAGACCAAGCCGCCGCTGGCCCTGGTCAAGCTGCTCAAGGTGCTGGAGCGGCACCCGGAGCTGCTCGACGAAGTGCGCTCGGCGTGGCCGGCGCGTCGGCTCACAGCGGGAAGTCGTAGTCGATCGACAGCGGCGCGTGATCGCTGAACTTCTCGTCCTTGTAGATCGAGGTGGCCTGCGCGGTCTCGGCGATCTTGGTCGTGGCCAGGTGGTAATCGATGCGCCACCCGACGTTCTTCGCGTAGGCCTGGCCGCGGTTGCTCCACCAGGTGTACTGCTCGGGGCGCGGGTCCAGCTTGCGGAACACGTCCACATAGCCGTGCACATCGAACAGCTCGCCGATCCAGCCGCGCTCTTCCGGCAGGAAGCCCGAGTTCTTCAGGTTGCCCTTCCAGTTCTTGATGTCGATTTCCTTGTGGGCGATGTTGACGTCGCCGCACAGCACGATCTCGCGCCCGCTGGCCTTGAGTTGCAGCAGGTGGGGCAGGAAGGCTTCCATGAAGCGGAATTTCGCTTGCTGGCGTTCCTCCCCGCTGGAGCCCGAGGGCACGTAGACCGAAATCACGGCAAGGTGCGGATACTGCACCTCGACATAGCGGCCTTCGTTATCGAACTCGGCGACGCCGAAGCCGGTGATCACGCGCTCCGGCTTGTGCCGGGTGTAAAGACCGACACCGCTATAGCCTTTTTTCTCCGCATAATGGAAGTAGCCGTGGTAGCCATGTGGCGCCAGGAACGCTTCCGTCATGTCGGCAGCCTGCGCCTTGAGCTCCTGGACGCAGACCATGTCGGCGTCCTGCTTGCCCATCCATTCGAAAAAGCCTTTCTTGGCCGCGGAGCGGATGCCGTTGAGGTTGGCGCTGATAATCCGTAACATCTCGGGAAATTTTGAAATCAGAGAGAAAAGATGACGCAGCAGACGACGCCGCAGCCCGGCGCTGGCGACCTGAGCCAGACCTTCATCCGCTTCGCGCTCGACGCTGGCGTGCTGTCCTTCGGCGAATTCGTGACCAAAGCGGGCCGCAAGTCGCCGTACTTCTTCAATGCGGGCCTGTTCAACCAGGGTGCGATGCTGGGCCAGGTGGCGCAATTCTATGCGAAAACCCTGCTCGCTTCCGGTTTGGACTTCGACGTGCTATTCGGGCCGGCCTACAAAGGCATCACGCTGGCGTCCGCCACCGCGGTAGCGCTGGCCGGGCTCGGACGTGACGTTGGCTTCGCCTACAACCGCAAGGAAGCCAAGGACCACGGCGAAGGCGGTACGCTGGTGGGCGCCAAGCTGCAGGGCAAGGTCGTGATCATCGACGACGTGATCTCGGCCGGCACCTCGGTGCGCGAGTCGATGGCGATGATCCGCGCGGCTGGCGCGGAGCCGGCGGCCGTGCTGATCGCGCTCGACCGCATGGAAAAGAGCGGCACGGCCGATCAGGTCGGGACGCATTCTGCAGTGCAGGATGTGCAGCGCGAATATGGCGTGCCGGTGATCTCCATCGCCAGCCTGAAGGACTTGCTGGCTTACCTGGACGCATCGCAGGATCCCGCGCTGGGTGGCTCGCGCGAGGCGGTGGCTGCCTATCGGCAGCGCTACGGCGTATAGTCTGGAACCTGTTGCCTGCTGCTTGCAAAGCTTTGTCGCAACGCAGCAGATATCGGGGAACCGCGCAGGAAAATCGCCGGTCTGACTGATTCCGCTGGCTGGCCCCTTCCGGATACCCGGGGCCGCCAGGGATTCGTTTTGCCGCCCGGCAAGGCGGCGCAGCATCTCTTTTTTGGAGGTTAGCTGGCGATGGACATCAAGACGATCCGCGAGCAGGCATTCGCCATGCCGCTCACCAGTCCGGCCTATCCGATGGGGCCATACCGCTTCATTCATCGCGAATTCTTCATCATCTCCTACCGCACCGATCCCGAGCTGTTGCGCGCGGTGGTGCCGGAACCCCTGGAGATCGCCGACGCGGTGGTCAACTACGAATTCATCCGCATGCCAGACTCCACCGGGTTTGGCGACTACACCGAATCGGGCCAGGTGATTCCCGTCACCTACCAGGGCAAGCCCGGCAACTACACCCATGCCATGTACCTCGACGACCATCCGCCACTGGCGGGCGGGCGCGAGCTATGGGGCTTCCCGAAGAAGCTGGCCAGCCCCACGCTCGCGGTCCACACCGATACGCTGGTCGGCACGCTCGACTACGGCCCGGTGCGTGTCGCCACCGGCACCATGGGCTACAAGCACCGCGAGCTCGACATGGACGTGCTGGGCCTGGCGCTCGCGAGCACGCCCAACTACCTGCTCAAGGTCATTCCGCACGTGGACGGCTCCGCGCGCATCTGTGAGCTGGTCTGCTACTTCCTGAAAGACGTGCAGATGAAGGGCGCGTGGACCGGGCCCGCAGCGCTATCGCTGTCCCCCCATGCGCTCGCGCCGGTGGCTGCCCTTCCGGTGCTGGAGGTCCTCGGTGCCAAGCACTACGTTGCCGACCTCACCCTAGGTCTGGGTGAGGTGGTGTTCGATTACCTGGCCTGAACGGCCACGCATCCATCGGTTTCCAACGGTTTTCATCGGTCCCGGCCCATCCGGCCGGCCCGCCTAACCTGAATCATCCAGACAGGAGAAACGTCCATGAAGCTCCAAGGAAAATCCGCCATCGTGACCGGCGCCGCCAGCGGCATCGGCAAGGCCATTGCTGACCTGCTGGCCAAGGAGGGCGCGGCGGTCGCCATCGCCGACCTGAATCTCGAGGCTGCGCAGAAGGCCGCCGCCGATATCGAAGCCGCCGGCGGGCGCGCCATCGCCGTGGCGATGGATGTGACCAACGAGGACGCGGTCAACAGCGCCACCGAGGCGGTGGCCAAGGCGTTTGGCGGCATCGATATCCTGATCTCCAACGCCGGCATCCAGATCGTCAACCCGATCCAGAACTACGCCTTCTCCGACTGGAAGAAGATGCAGGCCATCCACGTCGATGGCGCCTTCCTCACCACCAAGGCCGCGCTCCAGCATATGTACAAGGACAAGCGCGGCGGCACCGTGATCTATATGGGCTCGGTGCATTCGCACGAGGCCTCGCCGCTGAAGTCCGCCTACGTTGCCGCCAAGCATGCGCTGCTTGGCCTGGCACGCGTGCTGGCCAAGGAAGGCGCGGAGTACAACGTGCGCTCGCACGTGATCTGTCCGGGTTTCGTGCGCACGCCGCTGGTGGACAAGCAGATTCCCGAACAGGCCAAGGAGCTTGGCATCAGCGAGGAAGAGGTGATTCGCCGCGTCATGCTGGGCGGCACCGTGGACGGCGTGTTCACCACCGTGGACGACGTGGCGCAGACCGCGCTGTTCCTGTGCGCCTTCCCGTCGGCGGCGCTGACCGGGCAGTCCTTTGTCGTGAGCCACGGCTGGTACATGCAGTAAGCGACAAGAAAAGCGGCCGGGGGGGG
>NZ_BAAILO010000586.1:60217-77837 GCF_054589115.1 Cupriavidus sp. 8B
CTGGATAAAGTGGCACAGGAAAATATAGTGGCACTGCAAAAGGGCACGCCGAAGCAGCAGGCTGTAAAAAGCGCGGCCGTGAGAAGCACGGCTGTAAAAAGCGCCGCGGCGGCCGTGGTAGCGAACCCGGCGGCGCCCGCGCTCAAACACGAGGCGCCAAAGCCCGAACCGTTAAGAGAGCCGGAGCCAAACCTCCTGCCTCCCGGCGGCTGCGCGCCGCCGGACCTCGCGCCTGAGGGCGCCGGCCGCAAGCGGCCGGTTCACAATGAATACGCGGTCAGGGCTTTGGTGCTGCAAGGCGGCGGCGCGCTCGGTTCGTATCAGGCAGGCGTGTACCAGGGACTGGCGGAGGCGGGCATCCAGCCTAACTGGGTGGCCGGGATTTCAATCGGCGCGTTGAACGCTGCCGTGATCGCGGGCAATGCGCCCGAGCGCAGGGTCGAGCAGTTGCGCGCTTTCTGGGACTACATCTGCCAGCAGCCGTGGCTGCCCAGCCTGCTGCCCTACGAGGTGGTCGCGGAGACCGCCGCGCACTGGCCCGATCCACTGCGCATCTGGTTCGACGGCATCGAGGCCGCGCGTGCCATCTTCGAGGGGCAGCGGGGTTTCTTCCAGCCTCGTCCGTGGACCAGCCTGGTGGAGCGCCAGTGTGGCCCCGCCAGCGCCAGCTATTACGACACCAGCCCGCTCAAAGCCACGCTGGAGCGCTTTGCCGATTTTGACCGCATCAACTCGCATCATAAGGAGACGCGCGTGTCGGTTGGCGCGGTGAATGTGCGGACCGGCAATTTCGCTTACTTCGACAACACCCGACGCAAGCTGCACGCCGAGCATTTCATGGCTTCCGGCGCTTTGCCGCCGGGATTTCCCGCGGTGGAGATCGATGGCGAGTTCTATTGGGATGGCGGCCTGGTATCCAACACGCCGCTGTCCGAAGTCCTGACCGCCCAGCCCCGGCGCGACGCGCTGATCTTCCAGGTGGACCTGTGGAGCGCGCGCGGCAAGTTGCCGCACAACCTGCTGGACGTGGCGGAGCGGCAGAAAGACATCCAGTATTCCAGCCGCACGCGCACCATCACGGATTACATGGGCGAGCAGCAGAACTACCGCCGCATGCTGAGCGAGGTGATGGCGCTGGTGCCGCAGGGGCAACGGGACAATGACTGGTACCGCAAGGCGGCGGAGTACGCATGCGATGCGCGCCGCAATGTGATCCAGCTGGTCTATCGCGACAAGACGTTTGAGGGCAACGCCAAGGATTATCAGTTTGGCTTGCTGACCATGAACGATCACTGGACCAGCGGGCTGGACGACATTCGGGAGACATTGAAGCATCCGGAGTGGCTGGCCATGCCGACGCATGAGAAGCCGTTTGTCACGCACGACATCCATCGCGGCAACGGGCATGCCTGACCCGACGCGAGGGGGCCGGGGCCGGCTTGGCCCTGGTCCCTTCGCTGCTGCCCCGCAGCCTCAGACCACCTTGAGCTTCGCCAACTCCGGCTTTCCCGGCGGATACTCGGGCTTCAGTTTCTCGAACACCGCCATCATGATCTCCGCCACCATCAGGTTCCGGTGCGTCTTCGAATTCGCGGGCACGATATACCACGGTGCTTCCGGCGTGCTGGTCGCGGCAATGGCGGCCTCGTAGGCGGTCTCGTAGTTCTTCCAGTACTGCCGCTCTTCCAGATCCTTCGGGTCGAACTTCCAGTGCTTCTGGGGATCCGCCAGCCGTGCTTCCAGCCGGGCCTTCTGCTCGTCCTTGGAAATATGCAGGAAGCATTTGACGATGGTGGTGCCGGTTTCCAGCAGCATCGTCTCGAAGGCGCGTAGCTGCTTGTAGCGGCGCTCGCATTCGGCTTCGTCGATCCACTCGTGCACCCGCGTGATCAGCACGTCTTCATAGTGGCTGCGATTGAAGACCACGATCTCACCGGCGCGCGGCACCTGGGCATGGATGCGCCACAGGTAGTCGTGCGCGAGTTCTTCGGCGGTGGGGGATTTGAACGCGACGACGCGGATGCCGAGGGGGTCGAAGCTGCGGAACACGCCGCGCACGGTGCCGTCCTTGCCGCTGGTGTCCATGCCTTGCAGCACCACCAGCAGCTTGCGCTTGTGTTCGGCGTAGAAGATGTCCTGCAGCTCGTCAAGCCTGGTGCTCAGTTCGGCAATGCGGGCCTGGTCGGTGGCTTTGTCGCCGCTGGAGAGCGGCTTGGTGCCGGCGTTGAAGTCGGCCAGGCGGAAGTTCTTGCCCGAGGTGATGCGGAAATCGGCGAGCGACATTGGCACTCCATGGAGGGCGCGGCCGTGGCTGGCCGCAAGCCCCTATGGTCAGGCAGGCAGCCGGTCCAGGTCAATGCTGCCTTCGAACACCGTGGTGGCCGGGCCGGTCATGCGTACCGACTCGCCTTCCCCGTCCCAGGCAATCGTCAGGTCCCCGCCATGGGTGTGCACCAGTACAGGCGAGTCCAGCAGGCCGCGGCGAATGCCGGCGACGACTGCCGCGCACGCGCCCGTGCCGCAGGCCAGCGTCTCGCCGGCACCGCGCTCGAACACGCGCAGGCGAATCGTATGGCGCTCCACCACCTGCATGAAGCCGGCGTTGACGCGGTTGGGAAAGCTCGCGTGATGCTCGATGATGGGGCCATCCTGCAGTACCGGGAAGGCCTCGGTGTCGTCCACCACCTGCACCGCGTGGGGATTGCCCATCGAGACGGCCGAAATCCATTCGGTGCGGCCGTTGACTTCCAGCCCGTACAGCGTATCGCGGCCTTCGGCCTTGGTCGGCAGGCCGTCGGAGCGGAATGGCACGCGCTCGGGTTCGAGTTCCGGCGCGCCCATGTCGACCGTGACCTGGCCGTCGTCCTGCAGCGTCAGCGTGATCACGCCGTTCATCACCTGCACGCGCACCGAGCGCTTGTCGGTCAGGCCGTGGTCGGTGACGAAGCGCACGAAGCAGCGCGCGCCATTGCCGCAGTGCTCCACCTCGCCGCCGTCGGCGTTGAAGATGCGGTAGCGGAAGTCGACGTCGTCCCGGGTCGGCTTCTCGACCACCAGGATCTGGTCGGCACCCACGCCGAAATGCCGGCTGGCGAGCGCGCGCCACTGCGCCGGGGTCAGGCTCAGGGTCTGGTGGATGCCGTCGAGCACGACGAAGTCGTTGCCGGCGCCGTGCATCTTGGTGAACTGGAGTTTCATAGTGCGATTGTAGTCGGGCCGTCCCGCGCTTGCTGGCGGCGTATCGAGGGTGGCGCGGGCAGCATATCTGCCTGGCGATGCCGCCGCCGCGCCCACGTGGTCAGTAGTTTTCGCGTTCGCCGTCCGGGCGGTGCTTGAAGCGCTTGTGCACCCAGTAGTACTCGGTGATGCGCGGGCGGATGCAGTCTTCGAAGAAGGCATTCATGCGCCGGGTGTCCTCGGTCACGCTGTCGCCGGGATAGTTTTCCCAAGCCGGCAGGATGCGCAGCACATAGCCCTGGTAGTCGGGCAGCATCTCGGTATAGATCGGCACCACCTTGGCACCGGCCAGCCGCGCCAGGCGGGATACGGACGTCAAGGTCAGGGCCTCCACGCCGAAGAAAGGGATGTATTCCGAGTCGCGCTCGCCGAAGTCCATGTCTGCGATCAGTTGCAGGGCCTCGCCCTTGCGCAGGCAGCGGATGATGTCGCGCGCGCTGTCGTTGCGGGCAATCATGTTGGCGCCGAAGCGCCCGCGCGCGTGCTTGAGGAAGCCGTCGAACAAGGCGTTCTTCTGCTTGGTGTACAGCGACGCGCCGGAGCGTCCCACATGCTCGCGCAGGTGGATGGTGAGGCGGATGGCGCCGGCCTCGACGCCGGACAGATGCAGCGTGACGAGGATATGGGGCGTGCCGTCCAGCGCCACCAGGTCGGCCTGGTCGTCGATCTGGACCCAGCGGCGCATCTGCGCCTCGCTGCCGGTCCAGAAGATGCCGCGCTCCGCAAAGCTGCGAAAGACGGTGCGGAAGGTCTGGCGCGAGAGCGTTTCGATCTCGGCCTCGCTCCGGTCGGGGAAGCACAGGCGCAGGTTGGTCTGCACCACGCGGCGGCGGCTGCTGGGAATCAGGTAGAGCAGGCTGCCCAGGCCTTCGCCGAAGCGCGCCACGAGCGGATAGGGGAGCTTGCCCAGCACGGTCAGCAGGCCGATGCCAAGCCAGGTAAAAATACGGCTCATTTTTGGTCGTTGGAGAGGGGTGCCGGTGCCGGTGCCGGCACCTCCAGGGGATTGCGCGAGGCGTCGGCCGCGGGCGCGCGGGGTGGCTGCGCAGGCGGCAACTCGGCGCCGCCCGGATGCTTGTACCGGTTGTAGCCCCACAGGTACTGGGTCGGGGCTTCCTTCACCAGCTTCTCGACCGCCGCGTTGATCACCGCGACGGCTTCTGCCTGGTCGTCGGGCAGCGGGTCCTTGATCAACTGCACATGGCCGACGTAGCCGGCGCCGCGCGGCAGGCGCTCGGCGAAGATCACCGCGATGGGCGCGCCCGTGAGTTGCTGCAGGCGCTGCACCAGCGTCATGGTGTAGGCCGGCTTGCCGAAAAACGGCGCCCAGGCGCCTTCGCCGCCGGTCGGGACCTGGTCGGGCAGGATGCCGATGGCCTCGCCGCGTTTGAGCGCCTTGACCAGCATGCGCACGCCGCGCGGCTGCGCCGGCGCCATGGCCAGGTTGGGGCGCGTGCGCATCTTGACGATCCAGTCGCGCAGCCAGGCCTGGTGCGGCGGCTTGTACAGCGCCGTGACCGGATGCCGCAGGGCAAATGCCTGAGGAAGCACTTCAAAGCAACCAAGATGCGGCACCAGGATGATCAGCCCGCGGCCCTGCGCCATCAGCTTGTCGAGTTCCGGCCAGAGCCGGGTGGCAAAGCCGTACATGCGGGCCTTGGGATTGCGCCGGCTCCAGAGGTAAGGCATCTCCAGGATCATGCGGCCTGTTGCGCGGGCCGCCTCGGCCAGCATCGCGTCGCTGGCATCGGGATAGGCGTGGCGCAGGTTTTCCCGCAGGCGCGTGCCATAACGTCCCGGCAAGCGTGCCGCCAGCAATCCGAGCGCGCCGCCGATGGCGTGCAGCCAGGAGAGTGGCAAACGGGAAATCAGCCAGAACAGGAAGGTCATCGAATTACGATAGCGGCCCGGCGGGCCGGGTAGGTCATTAATGTTTTGCCGGGCGCTGCCGTTAGTGGGGCATTCAAAATGAATCTCGTGTTGTTACGGGGCCCACCGCACGGCTTGCACTGCCTGCAGGCTTCGCGCCAGGCGCGCAAGCGCGTCGCTCATGCGGGTGGCGCGGCCTGGCCGCGACAGCGTCCGGTATTTGGCAGGCGTGCCAGATAACCGGGGCGCTGCAGCGTAGCTTGCAGGCGCGTATAATAGCGCGTATCGCCGAGTTAACTGACAACTTGCGGGGCGATACCGTTCTACCGGAACGGCATGAAAATACCGCTAAAGCGTCGCCGCCCGGGCTTTGAGGTTGGCGCGCAATAGCCAAACCTGGAGAAAAGTTCGTGGCAAACGACTTCTTGTTCACTTCGGAATCCGTCTCCGAAGGCCATCCCGATAAGGTCGCAGACCAAATTTCCGACGCTGTCCTCGATGCCATCCTGGCCCAGGACAAGTACGCGCGCGTTGCCGCTGAAACGCTGTGCAACACCGGCCTGGTTGTCCTCGCGGGGGAAATCACCACGACCGCCAACGTCGATTACATCCAAGTCGCGCGCGACACCATCAAGCGCATCGGCTACGATAACACCGAATATGGCATCGACTACAAGGGTTGTGCAGTGCTGGTCGCTTACGACAAGCAATCACCTGACATCGCCCAGGGCGTGGACCGCGCCTCCGACGACTACCTGAACCAGGGCGCCGGCGACCAGGGCCTGATGTTCGGCTACGCCTGCGATGAAACGCCGGAGCTGATGCCCTTCCCGATCTATTATTCGCACCGCCTGGTCGAGCGCCAGTCGCAGCTGCGCCGCGACGGACGCCTGCCCTGGCTGCGTCCGGACGCCAAGTCGCAGGTGACCGTGCGTTACGTCGACGGCCGTCCGCACAGCGTGGATACCGTGGTGCTGTCGACCCAGCACTCGCCGGATATCACCCAGGCGCAGATCCGCGAAGCCGTGATCGAGGAAATCATCAAGCCGGTGCTGCCGGCCGAGATGCTCAAGGACACCAAGTACCTGGTCAACCCGACCGGCCGCTTTGTCATCGGCGGCCCGCAAGGCGATTGCGGCCTGACCGGCCGCAAGATCATCGTCGACACCTATGGCGGCGCTTCGCCCCACGGTGGCGGTGCTTTCTCGGGCAAGGATCCGTCCAAGGTCGACCGCTCGGCTGCCTATGCTGCCCGCTACGTCGCCAAGAACATCGTCGCCGCCGGCCTGGCGCGCCAGTGCCAGGTGCAGGTCAGCTACGCCATCGGCGTGGCCCGCCCGATCAACGTGACGGTGTACACCGAAGGCACCGGCAAGATCTCCGACGAGGCGATCGCCGCGCTGGTGCAAGAGCACTTCGACCTGCGCCCGAAGGGCATCGTGCAAATGCTCGACCTGCTGCGCCCGATCTACGAGAAGACCGCTGCCTATGGCCACTTTGGCCGCGAAGAGCCGGAGTTCTCGTGGGAAGCGACCGACAAGGTCGCACTGCTGCGCGCCGCTGCCGGCCTGTAAGGCTGCCGCGAACCTGGCATCGGAAGAACACCGCCCAAGGCGGTGTTTTTTTTCGCCCCCGGGGTGGCGTTCCGGGCTTGCTGTCGCCTTGTCCTGGATCAACCGGGGGAGGGCGGGGCGTGGCGCGCCACGGCCGCGAGGGTAGAATCCCGGGATGGCAAAGCGGCCCGGCGAGTGGCGTTTTGTTATCCTGGCGCGGCGCGCGCATGCGCGCTCAAGACCGCCGGAGCCCGCATACCGAGGATGCCCATGTCACTTGATTCGACCCTTACAACTTCCACGCCCGGCCCGGCCACTGCGCCCGCGTTCAACCTGATCCGGCCACAGCCCTATACCGAGTGGGCCCCGCAGGTCGATGCCGATACCAAGGCCGGGCTGCGCCGCGAGCTGGAGCAGGGCGCCGTGCTGTTCTTCCCGCAGTTGCGCTTCCGGTTCGAGCCTGGCGAAGAGCGCTTCCTGGATAGCCGCTGGTCGGATGGCAAGTCAAAGAACATCAACCTGCGCGCCAACGACCAGGCCGTGCGCGGCGCGACGGGCGGCGAACAGGACCTGCAGGACCTGTACCAGTTGATTCGCCGCTATGCCGAGTACAGCGAGAAGCTGGTGCTCAGCCTGTTCCCGGAATATGGCCCGCATATGGTGCGCGCCGGCACCTCACTGCGCCCGAGCGAGATCGCCGGGCGGCCGGTGAGCTGGCGCAAGGACGACACGCGCCTGCATGTGGACTCCTTCCCGTCCAACCCCATGCTGGGCCAGCGGCTGCTGCGCGTGTTCCACAACATTGACCCGCAGGCGCCGCGCGTGTGGCGGGTGGGTGAGCCATTTGGCGATTTCGCCAAGCGTTTTGTGCCGAAGACCAAGGGCATGTGGCCGGGTCAGGCGCGGGTGATGGAGATGCTGCATATCACCAAGCGCCGGCGCTCCGAGTACGACCATCGGATGCTGCAACTGCATGATCTGGCCAAGGCCGACCTGGAGTATCAGGCCAATGTGCCGCAGCAGGAATTTCATTTCCCGCCGGGCTCGACGTGGATCGTGTTCAGCGACCAGGTGCTGCATGCAGCTATGCGAGGGCGGGCCATGATGGAGCAGACTTATTACCTGTCGCCGAAAGCGATCTCGGACCATACGCATTCGCCGGAGGCGGTGCTGGCGCGGATGCTGGGGCGGCCGATGGTGGTGGGGTGAGGGTGCAGTGGGCTTGACGGAAAGGGCAACTGCAACTGCAACTGCCTGACTTCAAAGGCCTAAAGTCAAAGGCAGTTTCACCTCCCCTGCGGGGAGGCGACCTACTTTCTTGGCTCGCCAAGAAAGTAGGCAAAGAAGGCGCGCCATAACGGGAGATGAAAACCTTGACGGCTCGCTGCGCATCGCGCGTGGGTGATTTCCGCCTGGTGGCGGAAATCACGGCTACACCGAGTGATGCTTCGACCCTACCGCTGGTTTGCTCCCCTCTCCCACTTGTGGGAGAGGGGCCGGAGCGACAGCCGTCGTCATGGCGCGCGGCTTTGGCCCGTTCGGCGGCTTCGTTCCACGCCGCAGGTTTTCCTTGTCATTCAGCGCATCAGCAACTTGATCATCGTTTCAAAGCGTTTCCCATAAGGCGGCTTCAGCAGCCCGGCGCCATTGATGCCGGACTGGCGGAAGATCGGCTTGAGCTTGGAGAAGGTCTCAAAGCCAGCCTGGCCGTGATACGCGCCCATGCCGCTGGGCCCCACCCCGCCAAAGGGGAGGTTTTCCTGGGCAATGTGCAGCAGCGTTTCGTTGATGCTGACGCCGCCCGCGACGGTCTGCGCCATCACGTGGTCGATCTTGCGGCGGTCTTTCTCGAACAGGTAGAGCGCCAGCGGGCGTGGGCGGGCGTTGATGTAGTCGATGGCCTCTTCCAGCGTGCGGTAGGTCACCAGCGGCAGGACCGGGCCGAAGATCTCTTCGTGCATCACGGTGGTGTCGGCGGGCACGTCCAGCAGCAGGACCGGGGCCAGCCGGCGGCGCTCCGGGTCCGAGGGCACTTGTGACAGCGGCACCACGCGCGCGCCGGCGCGGGCTGCGTCGCCAACCAGGCTGTCGAGCCGGGCGAAGTGCCGGGGGCTGATGATGGTGGTGTAATCGGGGTTGCCGGCATGGCCGGGGTGGCCCGGCGGGTCGGGGTAGAGCCGGGCGGCGCAGGCGCGTGCGGCTTCGACGAAGGGCTCGCGCAGCGCTTCGGGCAGCAGCACATAGTCCGGCGCGATGCAGGTCTGGCCGGCGTTGAGCAGCTTGCCCACCAGGATGCGTTCGACCGCGCGCTCCAGGTCCGCGCCGGGGCCGACGATGGCCGGCGACTTGCCTCCCAGCTCCAGCGTGACCGGCGTGAGATTGGCCGCCGCCGCGCGCATCACATGGTGGCCGACCTGGGTTGACCCGGTAAACAGCAGGTGATCGAAGGGCAGGGCGGAAAAGGCGCTCGCCACTTGCGCGTCGCCATTGACCACCGTGACTTCGTCGGCGGCGAAGGCCTGCTGCGCCAGGTGCGCGAACAGCGCGGCGAAGCGCGGGGTGTACTCGGAGAGCTTGACCATGGCGCGGTTGCCCGCGACTAGCGCGCCCGCCAGCGGGCCCACGGTCAGGTAGAGCGGGTAGTTCCACGGCACCACGATGCCGATCACGCCCAGCGGCTGCGGCATCAGCCGCGACGTGGCGGGCTTGAACCACAGCCCGGTGCGAACCCGCCGCACCCGCATCCAGCGCTTGCCGTGACGCAGTGCATCGTCGATCCCGGCCACGCTGGGAAAGGCTTCGAGCAACGCGGTTTCCTGGCGCGGGCGGTTGCCGAAGTCGGCGCTGATGGCTTGCGAGATCTCGTCCATGTGCTCGGTCACCAGCGTGCGCAGGCGCCGCAGCCGGTCGGCGCGCACTTCCCAGGCCGGAGCCTGGTCGCGCCGCGAGGCGGCGCGCATGGCGTCGAATACGGATGACATCGCGGGCACTTCTCTCATGTCGCGCTCTCCTTGGGGTCGTGCGCTGCCCTTGGCGCGCGCGGCGTTTAGATCCCCGCACCATATGCCATGCGGCTGCGGCTGACAATGGAGGCCGGCCACTAGCCGCGTGCTTCAAACAACTGTATTCCACGCCCCTTCCATCGTCCTTTCCAGTGCCCCGGCAAAGCCCTACACTGATTTCGCGGCATGCACTCGGCGTGCCAGCCAGACCGGGTTGGCCGGCATGCGCGGCCCGCCCCGAAGCGTTCGGCGCGACCCCGGCACACTGACCTCGGACCAGGCGGGGAGACGGATGGAAACCACCTTTGACTATCTCGTCGTTGGCGGCGGTTCGGCGGGGTGTGCCCTGGCCGGGCGGCTGGCCGACAGCGGCAGCGACAGCGTGGCGGTGCTCGAGACCGGCGGCCACGATCACCATGTGCTGGTGTCGACGCCGGCGGGCTGCGCGGTAATGCTACCGCGCGCCGGCAGCCATAATTACGGCTACCGCACTGTGCCGCAGCCCGGGCTGAACGGGCGCCGCGGCTACCAGCCGAGCGGGCGGGGCCTGGGGGGCAGTTCCTCGCTCAATGCCATGATCTATACGCGGGGCACGCCGGCCGACTACGACCGCTGGGCCTCGGCCGGCTGCGACGGCTGGGCCTGGGACGATGTGCTGCCCTATTTCCGCCGGGCCGAATGCAACGAGCGCGTGGCCGGGCGCGATGACGATCCCTTGCACGGCGGCAGCGGCCCGCTTCATGTGTCGGACCTGCGCACGCCCAATCCCTTTGGCCAGCGCTTTATCGAGGCGGCCCAGCAGGCCGGCTATCGCCGCAACGACGACTTCAACGGCGTGGACCAGGAGGGCGCTGGCTGGTACCAGGTGACCCAGCATGGCGGCGAGCGCTGGAACGCCGCGCGCGCCTACCTGCACCGAGGCGACGCCGCCGACCGCGCCAGCAACGGCGGGCGCGACAACCTGCATGTGATGACGGGCGCGCAGGTGCTGCGCGTCGAGTTCGAGGGCCGCCACGCAGTGGGCGTGACGGTGCGGCTGGATGGCCGCGAGACCCTGTTGCGGGCACGCCGCGAGGTGATCGTGTCGGCCGGCGCGTTCGGTTCGCCGCAACTGCTGATGGTGTCGGGCGTCGGACCTGCCTCGCATCTGCGCGAGCTAGGCATTCCCCTGGTGCACGACCTGCCGGGCGTCGGCGCTAATCTGCAGGACCATCTGGACATCATCGTGCATAAGCGCGTGGCGGCGTCCGAGCTGTTCGGCGTGTCTGTTGGCGGCGCGTTTCGCCTGCTGGCCGAGATCCTGCGCTACCGGCGCGAGCGCACTGGCATGCTGACTTCCAACTTTGCCGAGGCCGGCGCCTTCCTGAAAAGCCACGCCGGGCTGGACGAGCCGGACCTGCAGCTGCATTTCGTGGTCGGCATGGCCGATGACCATATGCGCCGCATCCGCCTGGGCCATGGCTACTCCTGCCACGTTTGCGTGCTGCGCCCGAAAAGCCGGGGCGAGGTACGGCTGGCTTCGCCCGATATCCGCGAGGCGCCGGTGATCGACCCGTGCTTCCTGTCGGACCCGCGGGATCTCGACGGCCTGGTGGCCGGCGTGCGGATCGTGCGCCGCATCCTGGCCCAGCCGCAACTGGCGGCGTTCGGCGGCAAGGAGCTGTATTCGGCGCACTTGCCGGCCGATGGCGGCGACGACAGTGCGATCCGCGCCATGATCCGCGCCCATGCCGACACCATCTACCATCCCGTCGGGACGTGCCGCATGGGCATGGACGAATATGCGGTGGTCGACCCGCAGCTGCGCGTGCGGGGCGTGGAAGGCTTGCGCGTGGTGGATGCGTCGATCATGCCGACGCTGATTGGGGGCAATACCAATGCGCCGGCCATCATGATCGGCGAGCGCGCGCATGACCTGATCCGGCACGGTCCTCGGGTGGTATTGCGGATGGCGGAGATATTGGCGGTGTAAGGGGCGGGGATCCGCCCTCACACCCGTGCTCAGATTGTCGCCAGGCGGAAGGTCGATACCGTATCGCGCAGCTTGCCGGCCTGGTCATCCAGCGACTGCGCGGCGGCTGCCGCTTCTTCCACCAGCGCGGCATTCTGCTGGGTGACCTCGTCCATCTGGCCCACGGCCTGGTTGACCTGCTCGATGCCCGCGCTCTGCTCATCGGAGGCCGCGGCGATCTCGGCGATGATGTCCGACACGCGCTTCACCGCATTCTGGACTTCGCTCATCGTCTTGCCGGCATCCTCGGCCTGCGCCGAGCCGGTGCGCACGGTGTTGACCGAGCTGTCGATCAGGTCCTTGATTTCCTTGGCGGCGCTGGAAGAGCGCTGCGCCAGGCTGCGCACCTCGCCCGCCACCACCGCGAAGCCCCGGCCTTGCTCGCCGGCGCGCGCGGCTTCCACCGCGGCATTGAGCGCCAGGATGTTGGTCTGGAAGGCGATGCCCTCGATCAGGCTGGTGATCTCCGCGATGCGGTTGGAACTGGTGCTGATCGCGCCCATGGTTTGCACCATCTGCTGCACGGCGGTGCTGCCGTGCTCGGCCACGCTGGCGGCGTTGCCGGCCAGGCCGCTGGCCTGGCGCGCGTTGTCGGCGTTCTGGCGCACGGTGGTGGTCAGCTCTTCCATGCTCGATGCGGTCTGCTCCAGCGAGGCAGCCTGCTGCTCGGTCCGCGCCGACAGATCGGTATTGCCCGCGGCGATCTGGCGTGCCGCCACGCCGACGGATTCCGTCGAATGGCGCACTTCGCGCAGCGCCACCGCCACGCGTTCCAGCAGGCGGTTGAAGGCGGCCGCGGTACGGCCAATCTCGTCCATGCGTCCGACCGGCGCGCGGCGTTCGAGGTCAAGCGACTCGCTGACGTATTCCAGGGTGTGCTCGATCTCGGCCAGGCTGCCGCGGATACGGCGGTACAGGGTGGCGGCGAGGAAACCGGTCACCAGCACCGCCATGGCGATGATCGCCGAGAACGCCGTTACCGCCGTGTGGTATTGCGCGCGGTTGCTCGTCACGGCATGGTCGCCCAGGTCGCCGTTATAGGTAATGTGATCGTCGATCGCTTTGCGCAAGGCAATCGACGCATCGTTCAGCTCGCCGCTCACCAGCATGTCCCGGACTGCGCCGAAGTCGTTGGCGCGCGATTTCTCCAGCATGGCGGCACGCCCTTCGCGGTAGCGCTTGAGCGCGGCGCGGTCGGCGTCGAGCATCTTGCGATCGGTATCGTCGCTGATGTCGTCGCGCTCGTACTTGGCGGCCGTGGCGTCGAACTTCTCGTCAGCGCGAGCCAGCGCCGCTTCGGCCTCACTCTTGGCCTTGGCATCATCGCTCATGGCGTGCTGGTAGAGCGCGATGCGCATGGCGTTGACGTTGTCCTTGAGGCTGCCAAGGGTGCGCACGCTGCCCAGGGTGTTGTTGTTGAAGTACTCGAAGCGCTGCTCCGACTGGCTGAGCTGCCAGATGCCGCCAAGGCCGACCACGAGCAAGGCGAGTAAGGCTAGGGATAAGGAAAGCAGCAGGCGTTGGCTGATGTTCATGTCGGGATGTCGGCACCCCGCATGGCAGGGCGCTCCGCTGATGAGTAAAGGGGATGAAAGGGGATTAATGGGCACCTATGTATTAAATGTATGCCCTTAGTGTCATAGGGTTTACGGCAGGTCTTGTCCCAGTTGTAGCGGGGGAGGCAAATTAATATGTGGAGGGGTTTGGCGAGCCTTGGGGGGAGGCCCAGCAGCAGGCGCGAGCGCCGCCACGAGCAGACGCGATGCCACCACGCGCCGGCATGCCGGCGCGTTGCCGTGCTATCTGCCAGGGGCCGCCAGTGGTCCAGGCGCTTTGATGCGCCGGTGGCGTCAGGCCGGCCAGGCGCGCGCCACCACGCTTGCCAGCCCGGCGTCATCGCCCTCCAGCGTGCCGAACACGCGGCCGTGCTGGCGTCCCAGCCGGCTGGCGACGAAGCGCCCGGCATCGTCAGCATCGGCGTGGGCGAGCATCAGCGCCGCCTGCGCGGTCAGCACCAGGCCCTGGGCAAAGCGCCGCGCGCCGGCTTCCAGGTGATCCGGCGCGTCGCGCAGCATCGCCTGCAGCGAGGCGAGTTCGGCCCGCACCGCCGGATGGCCGCCGGCGCGCCGGGCGAGGTCCTGCAACAGCCGGGCGGCGTCCTCGGGGTTGCGCTGGAGCGCGCGCAGCACGTCCAGGCACATGATGTTGCCGGAGCCCTCCCAGATCGAGTTGACCGGCGCCTCGCGGTACAGCCGCGCCATCGGGCCCTCCTCGACGTAGCCATTGCCGCCCCACACTTCCATGGCTTCGCCGGTGACCTCGATGGCGCGCTTGCAGATCCAGAACTTGGCCGCCGGCGTGACGATGCGCTTCCACGCGGCGGCCAGCGGATCGGCATCGGCGCGCTCGAAAGCGTGCGCCAGCTCCATCATGAGCAGGGTGGCGGCCTGGCTTTCCAGCGCCAGGTCGGCCAGCACATTGCGCATCAGCGGCTGGTCCGCCAGCAGGCGGCCGAAGGCCATGCGGTGCCGCGCGTGGTGGATGGCCTGCACCAGCGCCGCGCGGATGATGGCGGCGCTGCCGATCACGCAGTCCAGCCGGGTATAGGTGGCCATTTCGATGATGGTCGGGATGCCGCGGCCTTCCTCGCCGATCAGGATGCCAGTGGCCTCAAGGAATTCCACTTCGCTGCTGGCGTTGGAGCGGTTGCCCAGCTTGTCCTTGAGGCGCTGGATCTGGACCGGGTTCTTGCTGCCGTCGTCGCGAAAGCGCGGCACGAAGAAGCAGGACAGTGGCCCGTCCTCGGCGCCCATGCGCGCCACCACCAGGTGGGCATCGCACATCGGCGCGGAGAAAAACCACTTGTGGCCGGTGAGCGCGTACTCGGCGCCGCGGCCCTCGCCGCGCACAGGGCGTGCGACGGTGGTGTTGCTGCGCACATCGGAGCCGCCCTGCTTTTCCGTCATGCCCATGCCGATCATCACGGCGTGCTTGTCGCGCCAGGGCAGGTCGCGCGGATCGTGCTCGGTGGCGAACAGCTTCGGCCCCAGTTGCGCGAACAGCGACGCTTCCTTCTGCAGCACCGGGATGCTGGCGAAGGTCATGGTGGGCGGGCACAAGGATCCGGACTCGGCCTGCGCCTGCAGAAAGTAGCCCGCCGCGCGCGCCACCCACGCGCCGTCGCGGGGCTGCGCGAACGGCAGCGCCTGCAACTGCTGGCTGCGCAGCAAGGCCAGCAACGCATGCCATGCGGGCGGAAATTCCACTTCGTCGATGCGCTCGCCGGTGCGGCTATGCGTATGCAGTTCCGGCGAGTGGCGATTGGCCTCGGCCGCCCACTGCTGCACATCGGGTTTGCCCAGGCGGGCGCCGAAGACATCCAGCGCACCGGCGTGCCAACCGCCGCCAAGCCGTTCCAGCGCGGCCCGCAACGCGGGATCGCCGGTGAACAGGTTGTAGTCGGTCAGGTCCGGGACCTGGTTGAACACGCGGTGGGTGGCGGCTTCGGTCATGAGGTCTCCTGTGCAGTCTTCTGCGAGCGTTGCGCATGGGCATGTCTGATTGCATGGTAGAGCAAGCGGCGGGCTATGTGCTGGGGCGGCAAGCCCCGCAAAGGGGCTTGCCCGGAGTGCCGGGGCCAGCGCTTGACCGTCGTCCTGCACTGCAACAAGGGGATAAGCCCACTGAAACGCACGACACTCCAGATTGAAACAGGGGTGGTCAAGCTCCAAGCCTTGTGCTTAAATTCACCCCGTTGGATGAAACAGGGGTGCCGTACGGATGGGCCGTGCGGCTGAGAGAGTCCCTTCGAACCCGATCCGGCTAGTACCGGCGTGGGAAGTTTCATGGTTACCGAACAGCTCCTGCCTTCTCCAAGGCACATGACCCGGCCACACCGCCGCGGCCATGCTCACAGGGCTCCTGGTTTCGTCCATCCCCGCAAGAGAGAGGACGACACCCATGGCCCGCACAAATACCGCCCCCGCCGCATCTTTCGAGTCGCTTGAAACCGATCTCGACAAAAAGTTTGCCTATCCGGCATCCAGCAAGACCTACCTGACCGGCAGCCGCCCCGATATCCGCGTGCCGCTGCGCACGATCCTGCAGACGTCCACGCGCACGGACAAGGGCGAGATGTCCAATCCGCCGATTCCCGTGTACGACACCTCGGGCCCGTACAGCGATCCGGACATCCATATCGACCTGAAGTCGGGCCTGCCGTCGGTTCGCGGCAAGTGGATCGAAGAGCGCGGCGACACCGAAGTGCTGCCCGGCCTGTCGTCGGAATATGGCCTGGCGCGCGCCGCCGATCCGGCCACCGCCCACCTGCGCTTTGCCCAGCTGACCAACCCGCGCCGCGCCAAGGCCGGCGCCAATGTGTCGCAGATGCACTATGCGCGCCGCGGCATCATCACGCCCGAGATGGAATACGTGGCGCTGCGCGAGTCGCTGAACCTGCAGGCGCTGTACGACAAGCCCGAATACAAGGCGCTGCTGCGCCAGCACCCCGGCAATGCGCTGGGTGCGTCGCTGCCGCTGCGTCCGGAAGACATGACGCCGGAATTCGTGCGCCGCGAAATCGCCTCCGGCCGCGCGATCATTCCCGCCAACATCAACCACACCGAGCTGGAGCCGATGGCGATCGGGCGCAATTTCCGCGTCAAGATCAACGGCAACCTGGGCAACTCTGCCGTGACGTCGTCGCTGGCCGAGGAAGTGGAAAAGATGGTGTGGTCAATCCGCTGGGGCGCCGACACCATCATGGACCTGTCCACCGGCAAGCACATCCACGAAACCCGTGAATGGATCCTGCGCAACTCGCCGGTGCCCATCGGCACGGTGCCCATCTACCAGGCCCTGGACAAGACCGGCGGAGTCGCCGAGGACCTGACCTGGGAAATGTTCCGCGACACGCTCGTCGAGCAGGCCGAGCAGGGCGTGGACTACTTCACCATCCACGCCGGCGTGCTGCTGCGCTATGTGCCGATGACCGCGGACCGCGTCACCGGCATCGTCTCGCGCGGTGGCTCGATCATGGCCAAGTGGTGCCTGGCGCATCACAAGGAAAACTTCCTGTACACGCACTTCGACGAGATCTGCGAAATCATGAAGGCGTACGACGTGTCGTTCAGCCTCGGCGATGGCCTGCGTCCCGGCTGTATCGCGGACTCCAACGACGACGCCCAGTTTGGTGAGCTGCGCACGCTCGGCGAGCTGACCGACAAGGCCTGGAAGCACGATGTGCAGGTCATGATCGAAGGCCCGGGCCACGTGCCGCTGCAACGCATCCAGGCCAATATGGATGAAGAGCTCAAGCACTGCTTTGAGGCCCCGTTCTACACGCTCGGACCGCTGGTGACCGACATCGCCCCTGGCTACGACCACATCACCAGCGGCATCGGCGCGGCCAACATCGGCTGGATGGGCACGGCCATGCTGTGCTACGTCACGCCGAAGGAACACCTGGGCCTGCCGGACAAGGAAGACGTGCGCGAAGGCATCATCACCTACAAGATCGCTGCCCACGCAGCCGACCTTGCCAAGGGCTGGCCCGGCGCGCAACTACGCGACAACGCGTTGTCCAAGGCGCGCTTCGAGTTCCGCTGGGAAGACCAGTTCAACCTCGGCCTGGACCCGGAACGCGCGCGTTCGTACCACGACGCCACGCTGCCGGCCGAAGGCGCCAAGATCGCGCATTTCTGCTCGATGTGCGGTCCCAAGTTCTGCTCGATGAAGATCACGCAGGAAGTGCGCGACTACGCCGCCTCGCTCAAGCCCGAAGCCGAGCAAGGCATGCAGGAAAAGTCGATCGAGTTCGTCAAGAGCGGCAGCAAGATCTACTCGTAAGGCGTAAGACCATGGTGCGGCGCATGCCCGTGCAGCGCCGCACGCGAAGTACCGTGCCCCTTCCCCGAAGGGGCGCGCCATGACTTATAGGAGGCCGGTGC
>NZ_BAAILO010000586.1:78036-81482 GCF_054589115.1 Cupriavidus sp. 8B
GTGCGTGCCGGCCTGCGCGTGGCGCTGGTCGAGCGCGGCGGCCCCGACGGCGTTGGCTCGGCCGCGCATGTCGCCGCGGCGATGCTGGCGCCCCTGGCGGAATCCGCCATTGCCGAGCGCCGCATCGTCGAGCTCGGCACCGCCAGCGTCGACCTCTGGCGCGCCTGGGTCGCCGAAATGCCGGAGCCCGTGTTCTTCCAGGAAGACGGCACGCTGGTGGTATGGCATACCCGCGACCGCAGCGAGATGTCGCTGTTCACCAGCCGGGTGCGCGCCGTGGCGCCGCCCGAACTGGTGGCCGAGCGCATGCGCGCGCTGGACGGCAATGGCGTGGCCGCGCTCGAGCCCGCGCTCGCGGGCCGCTTCTCCCAGGGGCTGCTGCTGGCCGGCGAAGGCCAGCTCGACAACCGCGGCACGCTGCGCGCATTGCTGGCCTGCGCGGTTGCCAGCGGCCTGCATTGCGTCTGGGAAGCCGGTGAAATCGAAAGCGGCGACCTGCCGGAGCTTGGCATCCGCGCACGCGTGGTGCTGGATTGCCGCGGCCTGGGCGCCCGCGCCGCGTGGCCGGGACAGCCCGCCGCGCACGGCAGCATGCCGGGATTGCGCGGCTTGCGCGGAGAAGTCGTGCGTGTGCATGCGCCGGAGGTCAAGCTGCATCGCCCGGTGCGCCTGCTGCACCCGCGTTACCCGATCTATATCGCGCCCAAGCCCAATGACCTCTATGTGATCGGCGCCACCGAACTCGAGAGCGAAGACGATTCGCCGATGAGCGTGCGCTCCGCGCTGGAGCTGCTTTCCGCGGCGTACTCGCTGCACCCCGCCTTTGGCGAGGCGCGCGTGCTTGAACTCAATGTGCAGCGCCGCCCGACGCGGCCGGACCACCTGCCGGCCATCCGGGTCGACCAGCATGCCCGCATCGTGCGGCTCAATGGCCTGTACCGGCACGGCTTCCTGATCGCCCCGGCGGTCACCGAGGCCGCCTGCCAGGTGGTGCGGGCCCTGCTCGACGACGATCCTGCCGCGCATGCCGTGCCCGCTTCGGTGCGCTGGCCAGGCATGATCGCGGCTGTGCTCGATACCGTCGCCGGCTCTCCGGTGCTGCACTGAACGACAATGACCATGGATATCCTGCTCAACGGCCGCCCGCTCGCCCTTGCCGATAACGCCACACTGGCCGACGCAGTCGCGGGCGCGGGCATCGCGCCGCCCTTTGCCGCCGCGCTCAACGGCCAGTTCGTGCCACGCGCCGCGCATGCGGCCACCGTGCTCGCCGCCGGCGATCGTATCGACCTCGTGCAACCCGTGACGGGAGGCTGACCCCAAATGACCTTCAATACCGCTGAACCCCGCCGCGACCTGTTCGCCGACCCCTTCGTGCTCTATGGCGAGTCGTTCGCCTCGCGCCTGTTGCTGGGTACCGCGCGCTATCCGTCTCCCGCCACGCTCCAGGCCGCGGTGGAAGTGGCCCGGCCCGCCATGCTGACGGTGGCGCTGCGCCGCCAGGGCTCGGTCGGCGATGGCGAGGGCGGCCAGGCTTTCTGGCAGATGCTGCGCTCGCTGAACGTGCCGGTGCTGCCCAATACTGCCGGCTGCATGGCGCCGCAGGAAGCCATCACCACCGCCATGATGGCGCGCGAAGTGTTCGAGACCGACTGGATCAAGCTTGAGCTGGTGGGCGACGATTACACGCTGCAGCCCGATACGCTCAACCTGCCCGCCGTGGCCGAGACGCTGATCAAGGAAGGCTTCAAGGTGCTGCCGTACTGCACCGAGGACCTCGTGCTGTGCCGCCGCCTGCTGGACGTGGGCTGCCAGGCGCTGATGCCCTGGGCCGCGCCGATCGGCACCGGCAAGGGCGCCGTCAACCCGCACGCCATGCGCCTGTTGCGCGAACGCCTGCCGGATACCCCGCTGATCGTCGACGCCGGCCTCGGCCTGCCGTCGCACGCAGCCCAGGTGCTGGAGTGGGGCTACGATGGCGTGCTGCTGAACACCGCGGTGGCGCAGGCCGCCTATCCGGTCAACATGGCACGCGCCTTCGCGCTGGCGGTGGACGCGGGCCGCACCGCTTACCTGGCCGGCCCCATGCCGGAGCGCGATATCGCGCAGGCCAGCACGCCGGTGGTGGGCATGCCATTCTGGCACGCCGAAGGCGCGGAGGACCGCGCATGACCCGCAATCTTCTCCCGGCCGGCATCGACGCCGCGCTGCGCGACACGCTGCTGGCACGCTATGGCGCCACCTTCGGCACCAGCGACAAGGCCTGGCGCGCGTGGGCGCGCGGCGATGCGCCCGCAGCGCCTGGCGATGCCGACGTGGTGCTGTTCGACGGCGAAGCCGACGAGGCCACGCTCGCACGCATTGCCGCCGCCGGCGCCATCGCCATTGAGAGCGACCGCGAAGGCGGGCAGTGGAGCGACACCGTGCGCTCGCCGATGGGCACCTGGGTCTTCAGCGCGCATGCCGACGACGACACCGCGCATTCGCCGGCCTTCGTCGCCGTGCTGCTCGCTTGCCTGGCGCTGCATTTCCCTGCGCACGACGCGCTCTGCCTGGCGCGCGCCTGGCAGCCGGGCTCGCTCGACTGGCCGGTGGGCTTCGCGCGCTTCCCGCAGGTGCGCCACGCCGCCCTGGTAGCGCCGGAGTTGCGTGCGGAGCCGTTTGCGCCATGCCCGCCACTGGGTTTGTACGCGGTGGTGCCCAGCGCTGAATGGATCGAACGGCTGGTGCCGCTGGCGGTGCCCACCGTGCAGCTGCGCTTCAAGTCCGACGATGCGCAGGCCGTGCGCAGCGAGATCGAGCGCGCCGCCAGGGCCGCGCGCGGCAGCGCCTCGCGCCTGTTCATCAACGACCACTGGCGTGCCGCCATCGACTACCACGCCAGCCAGGGTGGCGACAGTGGCATCTACGGCATCCACCTCGGCCAGGAAGACCTCGACGAAGCCGACCTCGACGCGCTGCGCGCCTCCGGGCTGCGGCTTGGCGTGTCCACGCATGGCTATGCGGAGATGCTGCGCGTGGCGACCATCGGACCGAGCTATCTGGCGCTGGGTGCGATCTTCCCGACCACCACGAAGCTCATGCCGACCGCGCCGCAAGGTTTGGGCCGCTTCCATGCCTACGTCAAGCTGATGCAGCCGGTGGTGCCCTCGCTGGTGGGCATCGGCGGTGTCGATGCGGCGCGGCTGCCGGAGGTGCTGGCTGTCGGCGTTGGCAGCGCCGCCGTGGTGCGGGCGATTACCGAGGCGGCCGATGTGCCGGCCGCGGTGGCGAATCTGGTGGGGATGTTTCCGGCGGCTTGATGTGCGTTGGGTGTGGCGTTGGCCCTCGAACGTCAAAAGCTCAAAAGCTCAAAAGCTTAAAGTCAAAGGCAGTTTCACCTCCCCTGCGGGGAGGCGACCTACTTTCTTGTCTCGCCAAGAAAGTAGGCAAAGAAGGCGCCCCAT
>NZ_BAAILO010000587.1:0-833 GCF_054589115.1 Cupriavidus sp. 8B
CTGGGGCCTGATCAACCTGGTGGTGCCCGACGACAAACTCGACGAGGTTGCGCTGTCGGTCGCTCAGGAACTGGCCGCCGGCCCGACCGTTGCGCACGGCGCTACGAAGCAGCTTGTGCGCATCGCGCTCGACGAAGGCCTGAACGCAGCCGACGAAGCGATGTTCGAGCTGCAAAAGCCGATCTGGGCGTCGCAGGACCTCAAGCGGGGGCTCGAAGCCTTTGGCAAGACTGGCCCCGGCACAGCAGAATTCGAAGGGAACTGACATGACTGGACCACTAGACGGACTCAAGGTCGTCGACTTCTCGCGGGTGTTGGCTGGACCGCTCTGTGCACGCACGCTCGCCGATCTCGGCGCAGACGTGATCAAAATCGAGCCACCACGTCCAGATGTGTCGCGCGCCGCGTACCCGAACCAGGACGGCATGTCGGGCTACTACGCGCAACAGAACAGCGGCAAGCGCAATATCAGTATCGACTTGAACGTGGGGAGCGCGCGCGAGCTGGTGCTGCGCCTTTGCGATGAAGCCGACATCATCGTCGAGAACTTTCGTGCGGGCACGCTCAAGTCGTTTGGCCTTGACTACGAGACGCTCAGCCAGCGCAATCCGAAGCTGGTGTACGTGTCTATCACGGGCTATGGCCAGCGAGGGCCGTGGGCGTCGCGCATGGCCTATGCCCCCACGGTGCAAGCCGAAGCCGGCTTCACGCACAACACGATGCATCATTTCGAGGGCATCGATGCTGGCCGAAAATGGACAGATCCGCTGTCGCACGCAGATGTCTACGCGGGCCTGCAGGCAACCATTGCGGTGCTCGCCGCGGTGCGCAAG
>NZ_BAAILO010000588.1:0-2950 GCF_054589115.1 Cupriavidus sp. 8B
CCCGTAGTTCTCCTTCCCGATTCCTTGCGCAGCGCCTTTGCTTGATGCCAGAGCATCCGGCAAGCGCGTTGCCGCTCCAAGGATTCCTTGCTCATCTGAGCATCGAATAATCGCCCGACCTTTCTGTCGGGAAATCCCATTTAATGTTTTCAAGAGAGAGAAAACCATGGAATCCTTGGCTAACCTGATGCGCTCGCCTATCCGCCTGTTCTTCACGCTGATGGCGGTTTATGTGGCATCACAGTCCGCTGTTTGCGCGTTCTTCCTCGTGCTCGTTGCGGGGTCGTGGGTATTTCACAAGTTCATCGGTCGTTCGCACGTTGTGCCGACACCCCGTGACGCTGTAATGCCCAAGTCGCAAACTGCTTCCGCAGAAGCTGAGCCATCGCCGGTGCCCCAGGCGCCCGCGTACGCGAAGTCCCCTGTCGTTGTTCCATTCAACCGTCAGGAAGCTGCACGTCGCCGCGCTTGACCCCTTCCGCCCTCGCATGAGGGCGGCCCTATCCACCTGTCGTGGGAACCTCGTTCCCACTGGCAGGTGGGAAATAGGGTTCCCGCTCGGAGAACCCTATGGAAATGAAACCCGCCGCCTGGCAACTCGATTTCTTCGGGGACGCGGCACCTGTCACGATCGATCCCCCGAAGCGCGACCCGCTGCCCGATCCGATGTATTGGAGTGAGGCCGTGCGCGAACAGATGATCGACGCCCTCATTAGTCTCGCCTGCGACAGCCGTCGCGGTGACAACCTTCCCGAGTCGCTTGCCGACTGCGCCGACCTGCTGCGCGCGCGCATGCAGGGCAAAGCCGTTGAGAAGGACGACTTCGACATGACGCTTGGCTGGATCTTCGGCTACTGGGACGGGGCGCTGCCCTATACCTATGTCTGCGCCGTCACCGGCGTAAATCCCGAAGTCCTGCAGGACATCATCCTCAATCACTACCGCCTCAAGCGCGATCTGGACGAAGTTCGCCGGATGCACTGCGGCACGCTTCTCTAGGAGTTGCCGTGGCGTTCATCCAGCGATTCCTTGGCGCGTTGCAGGACGCCCTGCTGCCTCGAGCAGCTGAACCCGATTCATCCAACCAGCAAGCAGTTGGTACTGGCTCGGGCAACGAGGTCCACATCGAGATCGGCGGCGTGCCGAATCTCTTCCGTGACGAAGGCGAGCGCATCGTTCACTTCGTTGCTGCCTTTGAGGCGCGACCGACTGCGACGCCCTTCGGTCAAAAGTTGCTGCCCGATCCGGTGCCATATTGGAGCGTGCTGGGCGAGCATCCCGGCGAGACCCTGTCCTCCATCATCTCCGCAGCGATTCGCGCACACGCCCCGCCGGCGGCGCGCGCCGCAGTGCCGAGCGACGACGGCGCAAGCCAATCCCGCCGTGAACCTTCCCGCGACTTCCAGCGTGCCGCACCAGCGGCTGCCGGGACGACAGCGCGGCGCGAGTCTGGCGGCACTGCAGTGCATCGTGGCACGATCACCTTCTGGGGCGAGGCCGAGTTCGCCGACCGCAAGCGAGTCGGACGCACCTACACGTCGTTTGCGCTGAAGCTGGAAACGGCGACCGGCATTGAGACGCTGCAAGGCGAGGGGCTGAAGGAAGCCATCGCCGAAGCCGGTTGCCAGGTTGGCGACTCCGTTGAAGTGCGGCGCGTGCAAAAGGTCAAGGTTCCGGCTTTCCACCGCAAATCGGGGAAGCCAAAGCTCGACGACAACGGTCAACAAGTCTTGTGGGACAAATGGCTGTGGTCGATTACCCGTTCACATTGATTCGAAAGGAAATGTTCTATGGCATCCATTAACAAGGTCATCCTGGTTGGCAACCTTGGGGCCGATCCTGAAGCGCGCTATCTACCGAGCGGCGACGCCGTGACGAACATTCGTCTGGCTACCACCGATCGCTACAAGGACAAGACTAGTGGCGAGATGAAGGAAGCCACCGAGTGGCACCGCATCTCGTTCTTTGGCAAACTCGCGGAGATTGCGGGCGAATACCTGAAGAAGGGGTCTTCGGTCTACGTCGAGGGTCGCATCCGCACCCGCAAATGGACCGACCAGTCCGGTGTGGAAAAGTACAGTACCGAGATCGTTGCCGATCAGATGCAGATGCTCGGCAACCGCCAGGGTGGCAGCGCCGGTGACAACGATGGCTACGGCCAGCAGCCGTCGCGTCAGTCGCAAGGCCAGCAGCCCGGCCGCCAGGTGCAAGGACAGCGGGGCGCACAGCAGCGCGAGAGTGCCCCGCCGCGTCAGCAGCCTGCCGCTTCTGGCGGGGGTTTTGACGACTCAGACGATATTCCGTTCATGCGTCCCGCTGCGCTGGATGGGATTCCGTTCCGCTACGACGGCGCGCCGATGCACTAATCGGCAGTATTCGCCCGTCTCGCCTCACCCTCACGCTTTATAGCTACTGCTGCCGGCCTTCGCCGGCGGCAGTAGCCCCTTCCTCTCCCAGCCCGGCTCCGGGCAGCCCATCCCGACCCCCCTCGCGATTCGCCATGCTGAAAAGACCCTCTGGCTCGGCCGGAGTGTCCTTTGAGCAAGCGACTTCCCCCGCCTGTCTCAGGCATCGACCAACCATTCCGACCGGAGTGCATCCAATGAAAATGAGTAGCTTCACGAAGAACTGGACGCCAGACCAATGGGACGCGCTGGTCTTGCAGTACCTGCCGGAGCAGTTCTTGACCGGAAAGCCTGGTCCATGCCCGATGTGCGGAGGCAATGACCGCTTTACTTACGACAACAAATGCGGCCGTGGCGATTGGGTATGCCGGCAGTGTGCCAATGGCAACCCGATGGCAGGCGACGCCATCCTGCTCATTTGCCGGTACACCGGCATGTCCTTCCTCGAACTGGCCCATGTGGTGGAGGGCGGGCCGGCACCGGCGATTGTCCGACCGGCGCATCCCGCCATTCGGAATCGTGGCATGACGGATACGGCCAAGGCC
>NZ_BAAILO010000589.1:0-9886 GCF_054589115.1 Cupriavidus sp. 8B
TGAACGACCGTTTCTCCATATAAATCAATGGTTTACATCCATGTGATTGCTAGCGGATATAGCGGTCACCGCTAGTGGAATTAGCGATCCTCAACATGTGTTGTTGTTGAAGATCGTCATTCGTGCGAGCCGCGCTCATCATTCTTGCGAGCGTAGCTTTTCCGTGAGAAACAACGTCCCTGTGGTGCGTTTCGCCCGCTGTTTTTCTTGGCCAGTTCGACGTAGTCTCACGAATGCTGAGCATCCATAGCCCTGACGTTGCCTTTCAGCAACTGTCGAAAAGCGTACTTAAGGACAAAATTCGCATAGAAATCAGAGCGTTTTGGTCATGTGATTGGTCTTACGCATGGTGAGCATCGCTCGCACGATCTCTGTACCTCAACAGACTCCGCACCAGCATTCACCGCGCGCGTTCGGCTCTCGCCGAGCAGGCCGGCATCCGGGCGATGGCGAAGCGGCGAAGCTAAATCGATGGCATCGCGACCCACAACCAGGCGCTGCGCCAGCTGTCGGCCTCGATTCCAGCCAATCCTGTATCGGGCAGACAGGTACGAGCAATCTGGCTACGGAAATCTCCGCCATGCGGCCTGTCTCAGCATTGGATGGCGCGGCCGACAGATTGATATCGCAGGATATTGAATCGTCGCCAAGATGCTGGACAACACAAATGGCTCAAGTTGCTGGGCGTTCGGCCGTTGTGATGGTGCCGTGATGGCGTTTTGCAACGCGTAACACGATTGGGGGATAGTCGGAAGGGAGACTCATAACCATACTCGCCAGCGGCGGTCCGACTGCCGAACCGTGGTTGACTCCAAAGGCCACCCGGCCCTGTGGGAATCTTTACACGACATAACAAATAAACGGTGGTAGCACACCATGATGAAGTCGCGAAAAAAACATCCGGCTAAACGCCGAAGCGAGAGGGGTCAAAATGAGAGGCATTTCCATTCGCGCTGCCGTCACCGGCCAAGCGCCACAGATTATTAGCATCCTCGAACAATGCGGGCTTGATGCTTCGGCCCTCAATCTATTTGCAACCACATTCCATATCGCCATCACCGAATCCTTGATCGTCGGTTGTGCTGGCGTGGAACGGCATGGTGACACTGCAATCATCGGGCCTGTTGCCGTGCTTGCCGATTACCGCGACCGTGGTATCGCTTCGTCTCTGGTGCAAGCTGCACTCATGCGCGCCCGAGCTGGAGGGTGTCGACAAGCAGTGATGTTAGCGATGCGCTTTGCGACTTACTTTAGTCGTCACGGGTTTACGTTGATGCCGCGCCGCGCGCTACCGGCAGAGGTACAAGCGTCACAGGCATATCAATGGCAGGCCAATCCGTCCGATGTCTGCATGAAATACGACCTGATCTCCGGCTGACGTCCCGCCTTACAGTCACGTCCGCCCCGTCTCGGGCCAGTTACTTTGTTTCTGGGACGCGGGAGGGCATGGGTTTCGGTGCGCGACGATCTGGACTCACCGCGATTCATCAACGGGATCGGTCGGATGAAGTACGCCACACTCATTTCTGGGCGGTAGCCTGTTCGCGCAATACCCTGCAGGTATGGGTTGAGACATTATGGGTCTTGGACGTCGAAAACATTGCGTCCCATACTCCGACGAATATCCGAACGCGTCCGGCGGCATGTATGCAGCGAAGCAGTACGCATCCATCGGGTCCCATCCTTGTCGAACCTCTGACCATCCGGCCGCCCCAGCACTTTTCCAACGAGGCACCACACGCGCCGTTGTCGGGCATCTGTTCCCGCGCATGAAGACGCCTGAAAGCCCTCTTTTGAAATGCGAAATTGGCGCGGCGATGGAGATCGCGGATGCTTGACCCCTGCCAAAGCCGCCCACAAGAATCAAGGAGACAACGCACATGATGCAATCGCGCACCGTCGGCGACCTGAAGATCACCCGCATCCTCGAGTACATGGGGCCAACGCACGATCCGGCCTTCCTCTTCCCCGACATCGACCGTGCCGTGCTCGACGCGAATGTGGACCTGATGGTGCCGCACCACTGGATCCCGCACATGAACAAGCTGATTGTGACCATCCAGTTCTGGGTCGTACACGCCGGTGACAACATCATCGTGGTCGATACCGGCGTGGGCAACTTCAAGCCGCGCGCCGGTATCGCGCGCATGAACATGCTCAACACCCTCGTGCGCGAATGGATGATCGCGGCCGGCGCTCCACCGGAGAAGGTCACCCATGTGGTGATGACGCACTTGCACGCGGATCACGTCGGCTGGAATACCACTTGGCAGGATAACCGCTGGGTACCGACCTTCCCCAATGCGCGCTACTACATCCCCAAGGATGACTTCGTTTTCTGCGACGAGGGCCGCAACAAGGAGCCCGGCGTGGTGGACGTGTTCGGCGAGTCATTCTTCGACAGCGTGATGCCGGTGGTCAGCGAAGGCCTCGCTGAGATGATGGTGCCCGGACAGGAGGTCGCCGGCTGCCTGCAGGTGGAGCCGGCAGCGGGCCACAGCCCTGGCCAGGTGGTGTTCCGCGTTCGTTCCCAGGGCGAGGAAGCGATCTTCTGCGGCGACATCCTGCACAGCCCGCTGCAGATTGTGCGCCCGGACGTGAACTCCGGCTACTGCATCCGTCCCGACCTGGCGCGCGCCACACGCCTGGCCTTCCTCAACCGGGCGGCTGACCGCGAGGCGCTGATCCTGCCGGTGCATTTCGGCGATCCCTACTGCGGCTACGTCAGGCGCCAGGACCAGGGCTTCCGCTTCGAGCCGGCAAGCTGGTAGCGGCCGGGCAGCATGGCCGTTCCCTTCGACATCACGGATTTCCGCCTCTTCGTCAACGTGGCGGAAACACGCAGCCTGACCCGCGGTGCGGAGCGCTCCTTCCTTTCCGTGCCGGCGGTCAGCAACCGCATCAAGAACCTCGAAGACACGCTGGGGGTCCGCCTGCTGGAGCGCTCGCCCCAGGGCGTGACGCTGACGGCCGCCGGCGAAGTCTATCTGCAGCATGCCCGCGTGGTGCTTGCCGAGCTGGAGCGGCTCACGGGGAACCTCCAGCCTTTCACGGCGGGCCTTTCCGGGCAGCTCAAACTGGTGGCCAACACCACGGCCATCACCGAGTACCTGCCCCCGGTCATCGGCGACTACCTCGCCACCCACCCTGATGTGCGCATCGACGTGCGCGAGCGCCTGAGCGACGACATCGTCCGCGTGGTGCGCGAAGGTGGCGCGGACCTCGGTATCATCTCCGGAAATGTGCCCACCGCGGGCCTGCAGGCGGTGCCCTTCGTCAAGAGCGCGCTGATCCTCGTGGCGCCGCTCGGCCATCCTTTGCTGGCAGAGGGTGATGTCTGGTTCGAGCAGTCGCTGGACTACGCCTTTGTCGCGCTGCTGGAGGGCAGCGCCTTCCAGGTGTTCATGACACGCGCTGCCGGCGCGTTGCACAAGCCCATGACCATTCGCGTCCATGTGGCCAGCTACGATGCCATCTGTCGCATGGTGGCCGCCAACGCAGGCATCGCCATCATGCCCAAGGCCGCGTTCGCGCGCCTCAAGGGCGACCAGCGCATCGGCGCCTGCAACCTGCTTGATGACTGGGCGGTTCGCACATTCCAGGTCTGTGCACGCGATCTGGATGGCCTGTCCAGCTTTTCCCGCGAGTTTGCCAACCGGCTGATCGCCCGGTACGCGCCGGGTCGCAGCGCCTGATCGCGGAAGGCGGATCCTCCGCGGCCTTCCCTTCTTGCCTTCCGTTCGTCCGCTGGCGACCGCTCGCGCAGCTTTGCCGTTCTGCAGTCGACGAGCGCCGCGGGACGCAATTCGCATCACCTCATGGAAAACACTTGCCTGCGCTCGCCCCACGCCTTAACCCAGCGCTAAGGGCGCTTGCAAAAGCTGAAATTGTGCACGCTCGGGTCGCGTGGCAACCTAGATTCGACAGACAACATGCGAAGCGAGACATGATCGACAAACTCTATGGAACGGCGCGCGAGGCCGTGAATGACGTCCCCGACGGCGCCACGATCGCGATCGGAGGATTCGGCGGCGCCGGCATGCCCGACGAACTGATCGACGCGCTGATCAAGCAGGGCGCCAGGGAACTGACAGTGGTCAGCAACAACGCCGGCAACGGCGACACCGGACTGGCGGCGCTGCTCAAGACCCGCCGCGTGCGCAAGCTGGTGTGCTCCTTCCCGCGCCAACGCGATGCGTACGTATTTGAAGAACTGTACCGCGCCGACCAGATCGAGCTGGAAGTCGTGCCGCAAGGCACGCTGGCCGAGCGCCTGCGCGCCGCCGGAAGCGGCATCGGCGCCTTCTACACTCCCACCGGTTACGGCACGCTGCTGGCTGAGGGCAAGGAGACACGCCAGATCGACGGTCGCGGCTACGTGCTCGAGCACCCCCTCCATGTCGATGTCGCGCTGATCAACGCCGCGGCGGCCGACCGCTGGGGCAACCTCATCTATAACAAGACTGCGCGCAACTTCGCACCCGTCATGGCGATGGCGGCAAGCCAGACGATCGCGGCCGTGGCTCGCGTCTGCGAACTGGGCGAGTTGGACCCCGAGGACGTCGTGACGCCCGGGATCTTCGTTAGCCGCGTGGTGCTGCGCGACGCCGCAGTCGCGCAAGCTGAAGTCATGCAGGCAGGGTGAGAGCGATGGACCAAGTGGCAAGACACCTACTGGCTGCGCGCGTGGCACGGGACATTCCCAACGGATCCTATGTCAACCTCGGAATCGGCCTGCCCACACTGGTAGCCAACCACCTGCCCCGGCACCGCGAGGTCATCCTGCACAGCGAAAACGGCGTGCTTGGGCAGTGGTCGGCATCCGAGCCGGGCCAGGAGGACTGGGACCTTATCAACGCCGGCAAGGAGGCGATCCGCCTGGAGAAAGGCGCGGCATTCTTTCACCACGCCGACGCCTTCGGCATGATGCGCGGCGGCCATCTCGACATCTGCGTGCTCGGTGCATTTCAGGTATCGGTGCGCGGTGACCTGGCCAACTGGCATACCGGCGCGCCTGATGCCATCCCCGCCGTGGGCGGCGCGATGGACCTGGCCATTGGGGCCAAGCGCGTGTTCGTCATGATGGACCATCTAACCAAGGACGGCACCAGCAAGCTGCGCCGCCAGTGCAGCTATCCGTTGACAGGGGTCGCCTGCGTGAGCCGCGTGTATACCGAACTAGGCACGTTTGCCATCGGTCCCCTTGGCGTGTCGGTCATCGAGATCATCGGCGACATGTCACCGCAGACGCTCCAGTCGGTTACCGACGTGGAACTCGATTTCACCACCATGGTAAGAGCCGAGTACGCCTAGCACTGGGCACGAAAGCCGGCGCCTGGCGGCTACCCGCGCACAAGCGTCGGCGAATCATAGAGAAAGACAGAAAGAAACAGGAGACAACCATGCTAACTTGGTACAAGACTGGGACACCCCAGCAAAAGAAGACGTTCTGGGCTTGCTATTCGGGCTGGGCGCTGGATTCCTTCGACATGCAGATGTTCAGCTTCCTGCTGCCCGCCCTGACGCTCGCGTGGGGCCTGACCAAGGCGGAAGTTGGCGTGCTCGGCACCGTGGCGCTGATCGTTACGGCCATCGGCGGCTGGGGTGCTGGCATCCTCAGCGACCGCTACGGCCGCGCGCGCATCCTGGTGCTGGCGATCATCTGGTTCACACTGTTCGGCGTACTCGCCGGCTTCGCCCAGACCTATCACCAACTCGTGGTCGCCCGCACGCTGCAGGGCCTGGGCTTTGGCGGTGAATGGGCGGTCGGCGCGGCACTGATGGCAGAAGTGATCGACCCCAAGCACCGCGGCAAGGCCATGGGCTATGTGCAATCGGGCTTCGCTCTGGGCTGGGCGTTGGCGGTCGTCCTGGCCACGCTGCTGCTGGCCTGGCTTCCGCAGGAGATGGCATGGCGAGTGGCATTCTGGAGCGGCATCATCCCGGCGTCGATCGTGCTGTTCATCCGGCGCCATATCAAGGACGCGCCGATGTTCGAGCGCGCACGGCAGAGCCGCACACGGCCTGCTTCGCTGGCCTCGGTGTTCAACCGCAAATACGGGCGTTCACTCATCCTGTCGAGCGTGCTGGTGATCGGGCTACAGGCTGGATGCTATGCCATCCTGGTCTGGCTGCCATCCCTGCTCAACCAGCGAGGAGTCGCCGCCACATCGATGATCGTCACTGTCTTCATCATGGCCTTCGGCTCGTTCTGCGGCTTCGCGGTGGCGGCCGATCTTTGCGATCGAATCGGGCGGCGCCCCACGCTGATCCTGCTGTCGATCTGCGCGTGGGTCGTCACCGTCAGCTATATGCTGCTGCCGCTAAACACCACTCTCACCGCGATCCTGGGTTTCTTGGTCGGTTTCTCGGCAATCGGCATGTTCGCCGCCCTCGGGCCTTTCCTCAGCGAACTATTTCCCACCAATGTGCGCACGACGTGCATGGGCTTCGCTTACAACGTGGGCAAGTCGGTAGGCGCTGGCTCCGTTGTCGGCGTCGGCGTGCTGTCCACCCATATCGGCCTGGCCAATGCCATGGGCGCATTCTGCCTCGTGGCCTATGCCTTCGCCGTGTTCGGCATACTGCTGCTGCCCGAAACGCGCGGCATCGCCATCGAGCACATCGGCGAATCGGACGATAACTATAAAGTAGGGCCGCTGACCGACTCAGCGCGGGCGCCTACCTGACGAGCGGTGCGATCCCGGTAGGGAGCGCAAAACCTAGAATCGCACCAATTCAGTACCAAGAGGAGTCAACATGATTCGCATGCTGTACCTGCTGGTCAAGCCAGAAGGCATGTCCAACGAAACTTTCCGCGCGGAATGCCTGCGCCATTACGAGATGTCGCACGATGTGCCGGGCCTGCACAAGTATGAGGTCCGCCTCGTCGCCGAGCAGCCAACCGACACCCATGTGCCCTTCTTCGACATCGGCCACGTCGACGCCATCGGCGAATGCTCGTTCGAGAACGACGCTGCCTACGCCATCTATATGGCATCCGACATCCGCAAGGCGTGGTTCGAGCACGGAAAAACCTTCATCGGCCAACTCAAGCCCTTTCGTACCGCGCCGATCACCGGCGACGACTTCGCAGGCTGAGCGCCGTTACGCGGCCGGCCTCCCGCACTACATTTAACAGACAAGGAGACACCATGCTCTACTGCGTTCAGATAGACGTGAAAATCCCAGACTCCCTCCCGGCAGACCGCGCCGACGCCATCAAGGCAGCCGAGAAGGCGCGTGCTTTCGAAATTCAGCAGGCGGGCAAGTGGCCACACCTTTGGCGCGTGGTGGGCCGCTATTCCAACATCAGCATCTTCGATGTGGAAAGCAACGATGAGTTGCACGAGCTGTTGTCATCGCTGCCGCTGTTTCCCTATATGGCCATCCAGGTTACGCCGCTAGCTCGCCATCCGTCGGCGATCTGAAGACTCGCGGGCGTTTCAAGCACGGGCGGCGTCGCCGTCGAAAGGCGTCACTGAGCGCCCGCGATTCGATTCCACTGGCCAACGTTGCGCAGGACATCGAGTCGCGCCCTCCATTTGGTGCAAGAGGCAGTGGTAGCCGCGCGCCATGCAGGAAGGACAGTAGCGGAACAGTCCGCTATAGCATCGCTACTCGGCTGTCTCGATGAGTGCCATGCGCAGTCTTCTTGTTGACAAGCCCGGCGCATCGTTCAGCCGAGCTGATATCAACGAATCCCCGCTGCGGCGGGATGCTCTCGCAGGGATCGAAGTCCCGCTTTGGCAGCCGCATCATAGCGATACCGGACAATACGCTCGCCATTTTGAATTTCCACAAGATCGAGATAAGCGACTCCCATGGTACGATCCACTTCTTGCCGAACAGGAGCCCAGCGCCGGGGTGAGCTTCGCCTCGCCGAGCGAGAGGATAGGAAAGGGCGAAAATTCCGGGCTCTGATTCGCATTCTGGACTAGGGGATAACTACTTAGTAAGCCCGTCGATCCGGTGCTGCAAGCCATCGTGAAGTTGCGACGCTGCCAGCCGGCAAGAATCGCCCGGGTGCTGAAGTTGCGATCGGCGATCTACAGCTCGGCCGGCTGGGCCGATGCGAGCAGGGTTTCCATGATGGCCCGCTCCTGGGCATGCGCATCTTCACAGGGCACCAGATCGACGATCATCGCCGTGTCCGGGTCATAGACCACCAATGACTGCCCTGGCAAGGCCGCGCCCCGAAACCCACGCAATGGTTTCAGGCGCTTTTCGCTCGCCGGCAAATGGTGCCATCCACGATGCGCAGGCGATAGCCATTCACCGATGGCGGCTGCTCGCGCAACATCGGTTGCGCGACCGGCGCCAACCGCTGCGCACTGCCTTGCACCAGGGCACGAGCCCCGGCTCGGTCCGGCTGAGCTTGTCGTACAGCGCGGTGATGGAAACCGGCAGCGCCGGACTGGCCTTGGCTGCCGCATACACCGACGAGCGCAGCGCCACGGCGACCAGCGACATGATTTTCACAGTCGTCGAGATCAATAACTCCCGCGTGTACTGCGTTTCACGCTCTTGCTCGAACAACTCGTCGATCCAGGCCGGATCAAGGGCGCGTTGCAACTCCAGGAGCGCCATCACGCTGATCGGGCTGTGTTCGATAAGGCGTTCCACCACTGCGTCCAGTGCCACGCCATTGACTCCGGTTTTTGACCGAGAACACGGAGGGTGCCCTAATTTTCGTCACCTTGAAAGGGGTGCGCCTTACGGCCAACGGGTCAGCATTCGAGTTGTGGGATCTGTTTGTTCGCCTTCGCAGATTCGTGTGGACCGGGCAAACGGTGCGTTGGCAGAAGCTCGGTAAGGAACTGTGTCGTCTGCTTGAGTTGCGCGAAAGACTTGACCCGAACTCAAGCCGCGAAGACAGACAGGCGCGCTGCAAGCTCATAGATTTGATCAGTTACCTCAATAGCAATCTTGAGTCGCTGATCGACTATCGCTCCCGGCAGCGTATTGGCCTACGAATCGCGACCGGCTTCGTCGAATCATCAATCAATCGAATCAATGGCCGCTGCATGTGTAAAAGCCAACATATGCGTTGGAGTCGTGTGGGGGCACACAGTGTCTTGCAAGTGCGCGCGCCCTCTTGAACCAAGAATTCCACGAACTCATTCAGCGAGCGTTTCCATGGATTGCCCAGCGACGGTTGTCTTGGCCTTGGCAGAGACAGTCCCGGGCTATTTAACGGCTTCCCTCGACAGTAGCGCGCACAAAGGTAAGCGACCTCGGGTGCCGTGCGTGGAGGTAGCAGCCTTTCAATTGGGCAGAGAGTCTCTCGAAACTCATCGATCTCGCCTTGCTCATCGAGTGGCTCGGGCAGACACATACAAGCCTTCACACGCGGCACGCGCACACGGATCGTACCCAGCCCAGTGTCAAAGGTCCGACGTCGCCAATCCTTGATGTTGCGGTATCGACCGCAATGTGGGCAGTTTCGCTTGCATCATGCACATGCTGGCCAAGGCCGATGGGAGCGCTGCGTCCGCGGCGCAGCAGTTTTACTCGCCGGCCGCTTAACCAATACGGCCGTTGCCAACTTCCGCCGCTTACTCTCCTCTCCCTTACTGCGACACAACCAGGGCGTGCGCGCGCCATCTTCTGGTGGCGAAGCGGAGGTGTTCGCGTTCATCCAGAACGCCGTAGCGGCTTCATTGCGTTCATGCGCACAGCGAAGTGCACCCGATATCACCGGCCCCACGGCATCAGAGTAGTAATGCCTCTATTTGCTACGTGCACGAACAGTTATTCCTGTTTACGGAACAATAACTGCCATCACGCAGCGACTGTTTACTTATTCCTGTCACATAACTGCCTCAGAATGCAGCGGTCGCATCGAGGGATGGCATTCCTTTGCTTCTCCGCTATGCCTCTCCGA
>NZ_BAAILO010000590.1:0-583 GCF_054589115.1 Cupriavidus sp. 8B
CTCGACCATCTTGCGCGCGAGAACGGTTGCGAGATCATCGTGGTTAATCAGGAATCGCTGTCGCCAGAGCAGGAAATGGTTGAGGACCTGCTTGCCATCGTCCATACGTTCTCATGCCGCCTGTACGGCATGCGCAAGTACAAAATGCAGATCAAGGAAGACTATCCGGGTAGCAAGGTACCGAAGGAAATTCTGGAATGACAACCGTCACCCGCACTCTCTATGGGACGTCGTCGTGCGTGCCTGCGCTTCGCGCGGTGTGCAGGGCGACGGCGTTCGTCCGAGCGGACCTCTGGCGTCGCTACGGCGCGCTGGGGAACGTCGGCAAGAGTGCGGCCGACATCCGCAAGGAAGTGACTGCTGGCGGCTGGTATGCGTCGCTCGCGGTGGACGGCACGATCCGCGCCGAGACCACGAAGGATGCCGTCAACGACATCCTGACATACAAGGCGGCCGCATGCGCGAAGGTGCGACAAGCCATCGCGAGGCGGACCTCCGACGAGGCAGAGCGAAAGCGGCTCTATACCCTGCTCAAACGTGACAAGTGGCTCGAAGACAAGTACCTGCACCGGATGATGCGCAA
>NZ_BAAILO010000591.1:0-3273 GCF_054589115.1 Cupriavidus sp. 8B
CTGCATGCGGTTGGATAATGGGAGCGGTGTGAATCGAGAGGTTCACGCACCGTTCTGCGAGAGCCTCAGGGTGCAACTCCCTGGGGCTACTTACCTGAGGGATGGCCGGGATTCGCAAATATCTGAAGCTTCAGATATTCTCGATTACCTACACCGGCAGATTAGGCGAAGCGACGTCCAGAGAGCCGTCCAGAGCACGGAAACCCCGGCCGTTGCGGTGCGCATAATCTGAGGGTTTCGAGGAAAGCCATGACCTCGTCGGTTGCGTGAAAACGCGGCATCGCGCGTAGTGCGACGATCGGCGAGTTCGATGGTAGGCGCCTCTTGCTCGAGTATTCGTGATGTAGATATGCGCGGAGATCTTCGATTGAGAGGCCTTGCCAATTCGGTGGACTGTCGCCACACCACCCGTGCAGGAAGTCTTGGACAAACCGGCCATTGGCAGCACAAGCGTCGCGGAGCCCTCCTTGCTGCGCGCCAGTTCAGACTGCGCCATTATCTTCTCCTTGCCGGCACCATGGTCGGTAGGAAAAGTTCTGGACATTATGCGAACCAATGCCTCACAACTCATCTCGCGCGATCCCGCCTGAACACGACGGTGTCGCTGTCGCCTACATGGCGCTTCGCCTAATCTGCCGGTGTGGGTAATCGTCAAAAATCCGCCGCAGCTCCGGCTAACCGTTTGATTTCAAATCGGAGCTCCTCCTTCACGACGGGCCCCCTGACTCCCGTGATAGGCACCCGGAAATGTTCCACCGTCTGCCCGGCGTGGATCGCCCGCTGCAGCCAGTCCGGCATGGCGCCGCGACCGTCCCAGCCCTGCCCGTGCGCGTTGCGGTAGCGCACCGCCTCGGGCAACGTCGCCGGTGGCGGCTCCGCAAAACAGCCGCCGGCCTGCAGGTGAGCCAGGGTCAGGCCGTGCTGGGCCATCTGGATGCGGATCCAGGTAATTGCTTCGGCGCGCTCGATTTCGATCGACTTCATTTTAGGTGCACAGATTTGAGGAAGCTGCGGAGCAGAATCCTGCGTTGTCGTCTCAAAGACCGTTGGGCCTAACATTGTGCCGGCGGATCGCTGGTGTAAAGCAACTTGCTCCCTTGGGGATTGGGAATCACGTGGTCACCCCCGCCGCTCAAAAACTAATCAGACCTGAGGAGCCCGCCGGGCATCTGTCCTCGTGCGGTTTGTCCACAGGCTTATCCCATCTCGCGGTGGACAAATCCCCGCCCTCGGCCCCCCCTCAAGCGGGCCCCGGCTTGAACTTGGTGCGCGTCACCGGCGCCCGGCGCCTGGTGGTTGCCAGGCGGCGCGACGCGGTGGCTTCGGCTTGGGCGCGCTCGGCCCGCCGCAGCGCCGCTTCCAGTTCGACCCGCAGCCCGTCTTGGGCCGCCTGCCCTCGCCCGAGCGCCTGCTCTGTCTCCGCCAGTTGCCGGCGGAGCGTGTCGCGCTCGGCCTGCAAGCGCGCCCGCGCCTCGGCACCGGCCACGGCGGCGTCCTGCGCCCGCGCCTGCACCGCCGCCAGCTCAGCGCGCAGGTCCGCCGCCGCCTGTTCGGCCTTCTGGCGCAGCGTGCGTTCCTGGTCGATCTCGCGCAGCGCGCGGCGCTCGGTGGCCTCGGCGCGCTCCTGCGCGACCGCCACCTGCTCGCGGGTGCGCTCGAGCTCCGTCGAGAATTGGGTACGCAACTCCTGCAACTGCCGCTCGAGCGCCTCGGCCTGACGCACGCCCTCCTCCTGGCGCGCCCGCGCGGCCGCGTGGGCCTGGCGCTCGGCCTCCAGTTCTCCCTGTAGCGCCGCGCGTGCGCGCTGGGCGGCATCGAGCCCGGCCTGCACGGCGGCGGTGGCCTGCTCGGCCACCACCACCGCGGCCCGCGCCTGGTCGCGCTGCGCTTGCGCCTCGCTCGCCTGCAGCCGCGCTTCGGCCCGCAGCGCGGCCAGTTCGCCGGTGGCGGCCTCGTTGGCGGCCTGCCAGATCGACTGCACGGCGTCGGCCGCGATCGCCTTGAGCGCCTCAGGCAGCCCGGGCTGGTCGATGGTCACGCGCATCTTGCCGCGCAGGTCCGCCCAGAACTGCGCCAGCACCTCGGTGGGCGTGCCCATGCTGCCCTTGCGCACCAGGCCGTAGAGCTTGTTGGCGGTGGGCGTGATGCCGTACCGGAAGAACAGCAGGGCGCAGACCTCGCGGTAGAGCGCGCGGGTCTCGGGGAACTGCGCGCGCAGGTGGGCCACGTCGGCGGCGAGCGTGGCCTCCCGGGCGGCGTCGGGAGCGGCCTCACTGGGCATGGGCGGCGTGGATGCGGGGCTGGCAGTCATGTTTGGGCGGCGCACGAGGTTGGTTTCTGTAAATATTACTACGTAATACGTTAATTTGTTGAATAAATTGACAAATCTTTAGACATAATTCATATTCTGTCTATAATGATGGCTACCCTCACGCCATGCCGCCCGCCACCCCGATGGAACCCCTCCCCCTCCCCCTCACCGCCCTGCCCGCCACCCCGATCGAGCGCTTGCGCCTGCCCGCCGAACTGAGCGGTACCGCCGGCAGCAACCGGGCGCGCGGCGGCACCCCGCAGATCTCAGCCGCCGACGATCTGGCGGCGGTGACAGCCTGGCTGGCCCGCTACGCCGACACCCCCGCCACCCTGCAGACCTATCGGCGCGAGGTGGAGCGGCTGCTGCTGTGGGCCGTGATGCAGCACGGCAAGCCGCTGTCGTCGCTCACCCATGAGGATCTGCTGCTGTACGAGCGCTTCCTGGCCGATCCGCAGCCGGCCTGGCGCTGGGTGATGGCGTCGCGCAAGAAGCTGGCGCGCGGCGCGCCCGCGTGGCGGCCGTTTGCCGGGCCGCTTTCCCCGGTCAGCGCGCGCCACACCATGGTGATCCTCAATGGCCTGTTTGCCTGGCTGGTCGACGCGGGCTACCTGGCCGGCAACCCGCTCTCGCTGGCGCGCAGCCGGCGCGGCCAGTCCAAGCCGCGCGTCACGCGCTACCTGAGCCACGACATGTGGCAGGCGGTCAAGGACGCCATCGACGCCATGCCGGGCACGCTCGAACGTGCGACCGAGCGCGACCGCCTGCACGCGGCGCGCTGCCGCTGGCTGCTGACCGTGCTGTACCTGGGGGGCTTGCGCGCGGCGGAGGTGGCCAGCGCGCGCATGGGGGCGTTTTTTTGCCGGCGTGACAGCCAGGGCCTGGAGCGTTGGTGGCTGGAGGTGACGGGCAAGGGGGACAAGACGCGGCTGGTGCCGGCCACGGACGAAATGATGGTGGAG
>NZ_BAAILO010000591.1:3283-8010 GCF_054589115.1 Cupriavidus sp. 8B
AGGCCTACGGCCTGCCGCCGATGCCATTGCCAGGTGAGGACCGCCCCATCGTGCTGCCGATCATTGGCAAGGAAAAACCCTTGTCGCGCGGCGCGCTGCACCTGGTGCTCAAGGAGATCTTCGCGCTGGCGGCCGCGCGCCTGCACGCGCGCGGACCGGATTGGGAAAGCCGGGCCGCGGTGCTGGCCAGCGCGTCGGCGCACTGGCTGCGCCATACTGCGGGGTCGCACATGACCGACCAGCAGGTGGACCTGCGCTTTGTGCGCGACAATTTCGGGCACGCGTCCATTGCGACCACTAGCGCCTACCTGCATACCGAGGACGATGCGCGGCACGAAGCTACGCAGGGACGTCACCGGATCGGGTGGAAGCGCGAAGTGTGACCGGGGCACCCGCCTTGGCCCTGATTTGGCCCGTGCCACGCCGCCGCGCGGGCGGCAACGCGAATCATAACGGATTGCTATGCACGAGGCTTCTGTTTCTAATGTCTGGGCACGATGGGCTTCGAACAATTGGCGGCATTGAAGGAACAACTGGCAAAAGTAGCTAAAACGCCACGGGCGAGGACGCGATGTGCACCCCAGTTTCAGCCAGCCCGGCCAGGCCCGTTAAGCCCGTCGATCCGGTGCTGCAAACGATCGTGAAGCTGCGCTTCCCGCAAACCTTTCCGAAGAATCCTGTAAGGTGCCGCTCAAGATCGGCATCTTTGAGGATCTCGTCCCGCACGTGCAGGAACTTGACCTGACGGAGTCGGTGTTGCGCGATGCGATCCGCATCTGGTGCCGCGGCACCCGCTACCGGACCTGCCTTGTGGAAGGTGCCGCGCGTGGATCTGGCGGGTCAGCGGGCGGGACACGTTTCAAAAGCCGATGCGGACCGCGCCCCAGCAACTGCAGGCCCGTCGTGCGGCGCGAGCGCAATCTCGACCCGCGACTGCCCCGAAGCCCAACTAATCCGTGATGGAAATGTGGCGCCGACAGCGCTTCGTCGTGCGCCCGACGAAGCGCGACCTCGCATCGCATGCCTGCGTCGTCACGATGATGAACGCTCGCGGCGCGCCGCGTTCGGCGCAAGGCAGTCGCTGTTGAGCGATCACTATTTCCGCTCTAACGGCGCCCACTAATTGCCAATGCGGGTACGAGAAACCTATTTCACTCGGAAATGCTCGACGCTCTGCCCGGCATTCACCGCCCTCTGCAGCCAATCTGGCAGTTCGCCTTTACCGTCCCAAACACGACCATCCGCACTCCGGTAGCGCACTGCCTGCGGTTTGGCAGCATCCGCAAAACACCCGGCACGCATAAGGTCGTCGAAGGAAATGCTATTTCGGACCATCTGCATTCGGACCCACAAGATCGCGGCTTGCTTGTCCGCTGACTCTCTGCTGCCAGATACAAATAGACGGCCCACCCCCAGCGGCTCCGAGTTTGTGCCCCGACTTGAACGCGGGAATGTCTCGTTAGGTACTGATTGGATTGCTCTCATGAAATCAAATGGCAGCGGATTCTGTCCGCAAGAGAATACTGGTAAGAGCTGCCGCCTGCGGTCCGGGGGAAATTCAAGGCAATAGGCCGAACGCAATATGAGGATAACTTCCAACCGCGAAGCTGCCTTTAAAACTAAAGATCGCGCTAATGACCACCACGCCCATCCCGCTGCCTAGCCTTGAGAAAAACATGGCCATTAATTGTAATCAGAGCACGATGGTGTCCCGGTGAGACTCGCTCCCGGGTTGCGAGTTCCCGTTCGAGCAAGGCATTAAAATCGGCGGGATCAAGTTCGACTGTGTCAATAGCGTTCTTCACCAGCATCAGCGTCGCGAGTTCGTGAGGACTCAGCATCAGTGCCCCCTACATAAGGGGGGCACTACGTTTGCTGTAACTTGATTCTTTCAGTGATGACACACACGATACTGTTACCGGCATGCGGCACTACAGCGAAGGACTCATTTGGCGGCTATCGTGCCACACCTGCAGGTTATCACGCCAGCCCTCTTCCGGCGAAAATTAAAGGCATCCGGTATTTCCCTGACTGCACCCGCTGTGACTCGCCAACAGTTGAGAGTTGCCGGCGTGAGCGAGTCTGGCTCACGCCGGCTCGACAATAGTTGTTCGCTTTTCGAACAAACGTTCAGATGGATCATGGCCAGGCGCGGGAATGCATTGAATCCTGGGTACCATATGACTGCGGCTTTGTTATCTCGCGCCACGCATGGCTCGGAGGGGAAGCCCGTGACCGTGGAGCAAACCCACACGAAGCAGGATGTGGATCCGTTGGACTCCGGTGCCGGCACTCCGACGGAACATTAAGCGTCCGGCACGGGCAGAGACCGAAACCGACCCTTCTCAGTCATTCCACAATGCCTCGGTCAATGGCCGGATTGAGTGAAAACGGGCGCTAGGTAATTCCTCGTCGGACGGCATTTCCAAGCCGGATTGCGGACCAGTACAACTACCGGTCATCCACGCGCCGGACCATGACCGGCGCTGGTTTGCCTGTCACCAAAGCAATGACCATGTGACCGACTTTACCTGGATCCTTGATAGGTGAGAACCGGCAGAAGGCCTGGGCAATATTCTGGATGCAAGCGATATCCGCGTTGGCCAACCAATCCGAAGGGAAGTAGCTTTGAATCTCTTTTGTCGTGCTGTTTCTGTACTCGCAGCCAGGATCGCAAGAGATGTCCTTCCACTCTTTTCCGGGTAGCTTCCCGGAAGCCACCCATTTCCCACTGGAGCGAGAGAGTCGGTAAAGCACGCCAGATGGAGCGTGATTTTGGCCTAGGTACTCATAAGTGCCAACATCGGAGTCTGATAATCCGCCCGCGGAAGCTATTGGCATGACAGACAGGGCCGCAATGAGAAAAAGCGCCTGTATCTTGTTCATCATCACCTCCTTTCAAACTCAAGGCGTTACAAACGCAGCCAAGCCTAGCCTAGCCAATATGATATCCAAGGGCACCATTGCGTTGGTGCGATTGCGCACCAAGATGCCACATTTGCGGTTCACCATTGTCGCGGCGGTGATCCTCGTTTCCAGACCAATGGGACCTCTCTTGTCCGCAGCGGAACCGGCGGTGGATCTCACAGCCCGAACAGTTTCTGGTGCTGACTCAGGCCCGCATGGCCGTCCGAGACTCGCCAACTCGGCCGTCCGCAACTGTAAGAGCGGATGGCCGAGAATGGCCGATTTCCGACATGCGCCACCCAGCGTCATGAAGCTAGTACAATGCAGTTTATCAAGCACATCAGCGCTAGCTGTGCCTTTCCAAGGAATCGCCTACAGGACCGCAGCGGGCAAATGCCACCGCCGCATCGCCGCTGTCCCAAGGCATTCATAGCGCCTTGGACAGAAAGACTCGGCTGGTGCCAGGGGGGGCGCAAGGCAATCCACCCAAGTTAAGCCTCAGCAAGCCTTGTAGGCGGCATGTCGATGAGGTTTGTGGCGAGGCGGACGTGGCTTAGCGCGATCCGGTCGCACGCGATGGGTACGTGTTGCAATCAAGTACAAGGTCTCATTCAGAGCAGCCTTGGCCCAGCGCAAGCCGAGCAGCGCCGCTGACAGGACAGGTTTGAGGGCGGTGATGGCGTAGGAGCGGTTGATCCGATGGTTCGGATCAACGTCATGTTCCTGCGCGGCGCCAAGGCAGCAGAGGGCGTGGAGGTTGTCGCTCAGGATTTTGGCACCGAAGTCCTGCCTGGCGGCCAACTGTGAGAGGCCGGACAGGTGTTCGAGTGCCATGCGGTGTTTGAGACGTTTAAACGCCTCCTCGAGGCGCCAGCGCTGGTGATAGAGATCGCGGAAGGTGGCAGCCGGATAGCGGTGCCTGTCGAGCAGATTGGTGATGAGCACGCGCACCTTACCGGCGGGCGAGATCTGCCGGATCAGCCGGACGGTCTGCGGGGTAGCCGCACACTCATAGTCGCGCGCGTCATTGCCGGCGGGAGCCGGGAGCGTGACGATGGCCTCGTCGCGGCCAGAGCGGACGAAGTGTCGCACGGCGGTAAAGCCGCTGCCGTCGGCGCGCATGCAGAAAGGGATTTTTCGTTCGTTGAGCACGGCCACCAGCCAGCGGGCGGGGTAACCGCGGTCGAGCAAGAGTAAGTCGTCGGATTGCAGGCGGTCCAGATGCTCGAACAGGATCTGGCGTTCGTTCTCGTGCACGCTGTGCAGTGAAGCAGCGAGCATGATCTCGGCCCCGGGGAGGTACAGGCCGAAGGCGAGTTGATCGCGGGTGGCGGCTCGAGGGAGATGGCTGTGGCGGATGGCAAAACGCAGGTGTGAGGCATCCGCGGCGATCAGCCGGAAGCCATGCCAGCGTGGCAAATGGTTGGATACGTGCTCAAGCAGCCAGTCATTGAGGTGAGCAAAGATATCACCGCTGAGTTTGCTCCGAGCCTGGGCGAAAGCTTGTTCACTGACGCAGCGGCGCAAGGTGTTGTGGCGGGCGAGAGCGGCGAAGAATTGATCGAGTTCGGCTTGCATGCCCATGCGCAAGTTGCCGAGCATGAAGGCGATCAGGGTGGGCAGGGTGAGCTTGCGATGACGGGTGAAGGCGGCGGGACATTCAGGATGGCGGGCATGGTCTTGAAAGACCTTGGTATGCAGGTATTGGGAAAGCGCAGCGAACAAATTGGGCAGGAGCATGAGAGCCAAGCGAAGATCGAGAAACGATCCTCTATTGGCCGCCGCCCTGCTTGCGCAAAAAGCCTGCGCAAGCAGGGCGG
>NZ_BAAILO010000591.1:8134-19391 GCF_054589115.1 Cupriavidus sp. 8B
GAGGCTGCTTAACTTGGGTGGATTGGGGCGCAAGGGATCTCGCCGAAAACCCGCCATCCATTACGCACGTAGAATTTTGGAGCCTGAAAGCTGATCGTATAGACAACCGCTGACCGGCATCCACGCTTTTGGCCTTCCTCCTCGAACCTCTTCAAAATGCGCGTGCCGAGGCCCGATCCCCGAAGGGATTCCGGAAGATAGAGTAGGTCGAGGAATAGCAAGCCTAGAGACGACCGGCCCGTTGCTCCGCCGAGTACCTCCCCGGTCTCAGGATCTTTAATGAGCACGGCAAGCGACTGGCGATCGCTATACCCCACGGACCGATCATTAAAACTGTCAAGGCCTCCACCAATGACTGCGGCAGCCTCTTCGTCGATCACTTCGGTAACAATGATGTCTGGATCGCTCATAGAGAACCTTCTATTTGCAAGTGCAACTGGGACGGGTAGCACCGAGTGCGCTCCAGTATCGCATAGCAGCAGCCTCGCCGGATGACCGTTCCTGGCCGACTCCGGTCCAATGTCGAACTCGCCCGATGGCGGACACCCGCCATCATCGTCTTGTTGCCACAAGTGGCAGTTATGGCCGAGCAACTGCCGTTCGCCAGTCAGCGTCAAACGGCCGTTCGCGACCCTGAACGGCCATTGCGGGAGAAGGATCTCAGGTGCTCGCTACAAGCGACACAGTAACTGCTCCAACGCGAAAAGGCGGCCAATCAGAATGCCAGGCGAATCGTGGAAGGTGCTCGGCCGTTGTCGTCTTTTGGAAGTGGGCTGGAGCTTTTTAGGGCGGCGATAACTGCCTTGTCCCACTCGCGATTGCCGCTGGAGTGTTCGATGCGCGTCATCAGAACCTCGCCTTCGGGGGCCAGAAACACCAGCACCACGGTCTTACCAGTGCCAGTGGGCTTCATGCTGGGAACATTCGGCGCGATCTTGGCGGAAAGTCGATCCTTGTAGGGCATGGACGGCCGGCTGCCGGTCTTAGCGACTTCGGCATCATGCTTGGCCACAGTGCCTTGTAGGCGGCAAAGAGCTAGAGCCTTCTCCGATGTGTTAAACCGCGCTCTGCAGGTTTCTGCATCGTCCTCGCCGGACCCGACCTCGCTGGTGGGAGCGACCGCTGGGCTGGATGTTGTCGCGGACAGGGACTCTGGATCGTTGGGGCTAGCGCATCCTGCAAGTACAAGAAAGAAGATGGCGGCTGTGAATATATAGGAAGTGGACATCTGTTCGGCGTCGGGTCTAAGACAAGACATGGAAATATTCGTTCTTACGGCACGGGGGCGCCGATACCCCTACTCGCTCGGAGGTTCCAGGACGTCCGGACCTCGCCCAAATCTCGGGCTAAGTCGGGATGGATCCAAGCGCTTTTGACTTGGTGAGCGTTGAGCTCAACCGGTGAAGGATCGCAAATGCCCGCAAGGAACCGCTCCTCGCCAACGGCGAGTAGCAGAGCTTCGCCGGTCTCGTGGTCCCAGAACACGAAGCTGTCGTGCCGGCGTGCGAAGAAGTTGCCGCAGCCATCCTCGGCGAACGGTATCCACCCGCCGCTCTTGAGGTCATCCGGACTGCTGCTGTTGGTCGCACGGAGGATGCCGAACTCTTCTCCTTCATAGGTGCGAAACACCTTGCCCTCTATCAGGTTTTCCACGTCCGCAGATGCACTATCGATTCTTTTCGAAGATGACATTCTATCCTCGCGTCAACACGGTTTCCGACGAGTTCAGCCACGGTATCGAATGGCTGTTCGTGGCCGAAGTCGGCCATCGCCCCTTCACAAAACTTCCGTCCAGCCTGCACCCTAGATGGTCTCATGGCGTTCCCCATAGATCGGCGAAGAACATGATTCAGCCCACTAAACTTCAATCCTTCGGCCGGAATGTAATGGTGAAGACTGCCGGGGCTTTGCCATTCTCCGCACGCGGAAATGGGTCCGAGCGCTCAACGGCTCGCAACACTATCGTATCCCAGGCTGGGTTCCCGCTGGATTTAGTCAGGCGAGACCGCAGCAGTGCGCCGTCCGGGGCAAGCCATACTTCTACGACAGCAGTTGGATTTCCCTCCATGTCCTTGTCGATAACGATATTGGGCCTGACTCTGCGGCGCACACGTTCGGCATAGGAATAGTCAGGTACAACCTTGCCCCAATTGCCTGATGCAGAGTTCGCCACATCCTTGTTGCTGGCTGCTGCTGCCAGGCGTTGCAGCTTCGCCAACTCGCGGAGGCGATCGGCATCGTCGGGCATGACTTGGTCCCCGCGCGCCTCCGTCGCTGCGCCCATGTTTGGCAAGGGCGCTGTGACGCACCCAGCAAGAACTGTTACAGCAACGACCAGCGACAAGACCGGACTGACGGCGTGGCAAGAAGAGTCCATACGTTTTTCTACTTTCCTCGCCGACTGATGAAGTTCGATCATTCTGACGACGAGGTCGATAATCCTGACAAAAATGATTAATCTCAGGGAAAATTTGCGGCTCGTGGCGTCATCGTTTCCCAGGCTTTTATATGGAGTGAATTCTGTCTCTCGTTCCAATGCCCACCTTGTGGCTCTATCTCGGCCGTGGCTTTTGCTTGACCACACGGTCGTCGGGCCGGTTGACTCTTGATGCGCCCCTGAGGCTCCCGGGAGAAAGCGAAGAACCCAGATTGCAGCCTCAGGGGCACTCGGGACCAGCGTCACAACCACCGAGGATTAAACAACGACCACGGCTCATTCGAGCCGGCTTGGGGGAAGATACGTGCTAACGATGATGCCTTGACACGCTCATGGTCCAGAACTGTAGAGAACTCGGGATGATGTGCCTTCGCCATCCGCAAAATAGAGAGCCCCTCCCTGCGCAACCATTCCCGGAACGGCATTTTGTGAAACCAACAGGAAGGGCTCGAAGTTCCAATTCGTGAGATCAGCTGTGGATACAACCCCAATGTCCTCGGAAAAATAGATCCTTCCGTTCGCAACCGCGCATTGCTGAAGAAATGGCGAGCCGCCGAAGAAGGGACTGTTGGTCGCAAGCGCTTGCTGGCTCCAGGTAATGCCGTCCGCCGATGACCAGACTTCGGAGAAGTTGTGGCTCCCGTCCGTGCCCCCAAGTACCACCAGTTTTCCCTGGAAGCCAACTGCGCAGACGTTTGTGCGGCCGGAGAATGGCGTGCCAAGATAGGTCCACGTGGCACCATCATCGACTGATTCCCAAACGTCTCCCAGATGGGCGCCAGCGGGCGATGTTCCGCCAATCACATATAGGCTATTACCCATCTTAATCAATGCGTGGCGCCGGCGCGCCGGAAAACCTGTGGCCGTGCGCTGTACCCATGTCGTACCATCAAACTTCCAGATACCACCGGGGAACGAACCAGTATCCGTCATCCCGCCGGAGAAATAGAGGGATGCTCCATCGGAGGTCGTGGCAAATTCCTTGCTGAACGGTTGCGGTCCGGAAATATTCAACAGATTCCAGGTCTTACCGCTATCAGAGGACAGGTAGGTATCCATCGTGCGCGAATAGAACCCCGCTGTCACGGAAATTAGATTGCTTCCCATACCATCCAACCGGAAATCGTCGGTCATAGGCAGGTTGTCATTTACCTTGTGCCAGCTCGTTACCGTGTAGCTAGCAGGGTCTGCAACATCTACCTTAATCCCATTCGATACCGACCCTTTAAACCCGTTGAGAGTCATTTGCGTGCGGTAATCAAATATGCCAACCTGAGTGGGTGTACCCGAGATGACGCCAGTCCTGGAATCGAGGGTTAGGCCAGTAGGCAATTTACCTGCCGCGATGCTGAAATTCGTGGAGTTCCAACAACTGCTGGGAACGCCTGGCGCGATTGGCGTCTGGGGAGCAATAGGCTTGCCAGTAATAAATGTCTGGGTTGCGTTTGCGTACGTGAAATCGGTGTAAACATTTTTCCCGCCGCTACAGTCGTTGCTTGTGCTATCGCTACCACCGCCGCCGCAGGCATTGATATTGATGCCAATTGCAATGGCACATATAACCCGGACGGCCTTGCGTCCAAAGAAACTTGAAAAAGTCATGAAGAATTTTTGATCTTATTGGTTTGGATAACTTCCACGCCTGATATATGTAGCCCGCCGTACACCGGGAAGTGTGACTATGAACAAGGACCTGTAATTTGCGACGGCCGAAGCTAGGCGAGTGAGATATCCGCCCGCCCCACACCAATACGCGACATAACGGGCTTGCAACGCGAAGAGAACATGTGCGCTTGAAGTAGGGGGACCTCTGACCAGTCATTATCGGCAGCGAATGTAACATGAAAGTTACGAAAGAACGTTGCAACGGGGACATACCCTACGAAGGTTGGGGCATTGGTTTTTTTCGAAAGACAGATTGGTAGTAGCCAAAATGTATTTAACAAGAGATGTTTGTGTTTGCGGCCAACCGTTGTGGGACGGCGCGTTGCTCGACAAACTGTGTCATTGGGACATCAGGCACAGCCGTCCCCTGCGGGCTCGGGTTGCCCAAGAGCCGATAGTCGATATTGGCCTTGATGGAGCGCATCGCTTGTCCGCAAGCGAAGGTGTCAACAAGGAACATCGGTGCGCCGCAGTGCGGGCAGACGATAGTCGGTTGGGCGTGGTCGACCAGCGCCTCGACAGCGTGCGGTGGATCGACCGCAGGCTCGACGTGCAACAGCGCACGCCCTGACCAGCGTCTGCCTGCGCGCGGCGTTGGCGAGCAGGCCGTAGTGGCGGATGCAATGAAAGCCCCCAGGCAGGACATGCAACAGGAAGGGGCGCATGAACTCGTCCGCGCCGAGCGTCATGGTCTTGTAGCGGGTGCGGCCTTTGGCGCGGTATTCCTTCCAGCGGAAGGTGACGCCGCGTTCGTCTAGGGCAACCAGGCGCAGGTTGCCTCGCTGCTCAACATAGGAAACAGCGCTGCCGGCCCGGTTTCCCCGGCGCCTGGCCGGAGGGTTACCGCGCGAGCGGTTTAGTTCTTTGGCCAACGTCGGACAGATGGTAGCCGGCTCTGCGGCGATCTGGTACAGGCCGTCCCACCGACTGCTACCGACAAAGCAGACGTTCGAGGTTCATCTAATGGTCGAGGGCGTTGTTGGGACAATGCAACGTGGCGTTCTCGAGCGAGACAGAAAAATATTGAGTCCACCCGCGCCCCACGGAGACAATGATGACAACAAGACAATAATGAATTTGATCGAATGAAGAAGCTACCGAATGTCGCGACATCTGTTGGATTTTTACTCGTCGTTAGCGTTACCGGCTGCGGCGCGCCTGGTAGCCGGTATTCGACAGAACCGTACAAAGAGCCCACCACAACGAGTGTGGCCAGACTCGAGCTGCAAAATCGGTCCAACTTTGCAATCGGCGTCGGCATCTTCGAAGATCCCAGATCGTGCTCGGGACAATCGAGGATTTACTACAAGACGGACCGTGACGACAATCAGGCTCCAGATATCGCTGGCTACAAAGACGGCGTGCCGATCTACTACAAGCAAGTAAGCATGGAGTCGCCCTTGCTGCCGACTGGGCGAACGTTGCGAGGGGTTGCAATCGAGGCAAAGCCCATGCTGCTACACCTGGTAACTCAAACACCTGCGGATTTCAATAAGAAGAATTGGCGGACCGAGTACAAATATGCGCAATGCGATTTGTATCTCAAGTTCACACCGAAGGTCTCCTCCGTCATACATATTCAGTTTGGCAGTGACACGCAACTGGCAGCATGTGACGCGAGCGCGTACTCGGTCGAGAAGGATGCCGGCGGCAACGCAACGGCAACGGCGCTACCAATGGAAACGACGAGTTGCGATAACCTCCATTGAATCGCAGGAGATGGAAATTTGGTGCATGCGACCAAGCAACGATTACCGGTGGCGCTGTTGCATTCTTAACGAGCGGAGCAGCGATCTCGGCACAGATAAAATTGCTCTAGGCCAAGCAACAAGCAAGGGCACCGTGGATGACCCTTTGGTCCAATCCCGAACTCCACCGAATTCCACCGAATTCCTGGCGATTATACGAGAGGGAGGTCTGGAGAAGCTGAGATCTATTTGAGCTCGATCGGACCGGGATGCTTGGCGCTCTGAATGTCGGCAGCCATGATAGAAGAGGCTGTTGCCGCCACTCGTTAGTAAGGCGCGAACGACCGTTGCTGGCCGTGAACCGCCCTTCCTAGGCTGGCCGAATTCTAGTCCGTCGGGTTAGCCCACTCTGCGTCGAACCCCTGCCTAATGCGATGAAGCGCAGCCTCGTAGGTCTGATCGCCTTGAGCTTCGTAGGACCGAGCGATGTGCTTCATCAAATCAGCCAGAGCAATTCCCCAAGCAGCGGGGTCTTTCCAAACGTTTGTTGCAATGGATACGTGCTGAGCTCCCTCAGCCGCCCATAGTCGCAGCAGCTCTATTCCTTTGACGTCGATAGCTGCCGGCGGAGGCTGGAGTTCGTTTCCCATAATTATTCTGGTCTCATATGGTCAGGAAGAAGGGCGAGAAGGCCGCCATTGGCCGGCCACGGCCAAATCACAGCACTGCCCGTGTCCGGAGAAACAAAAGGTACTTGACATCCTCTTTCGCGAAGATATCTTCACCGGCGCCCATATAGGCACGCATCAACTCGTCTGCAGCCGCGTCGAGATTGCCAGCATCGTGCGAAAGCTGCCCGAGGCGCAGGTGGATGAAGGGATTTCCTAAGCCGCCTGGGCAGGTGAGCGCGTATGTGAATGCCTCTTTGCTCGAGGCAGGATGGCCACCGAGAAAGCACGCGTCGCCAATGGCGGCTAGGATCCAGGTTGAAGCCTCCCAGTCGTTCTTTGGCGCGGGAATCAGTTCCCATGCCTTGTTGTATGCACCTACCGCCGACCTATATTGGCGCTCGTCCGCAAAACGATCACCTTCGGCGCAGTGGCGCTTGATGACTGTATAAATCGACTCGTCGAGTTGCATGGCAGAAGGTCAGGGGCAGTGGATCGGCTTACAGATGATACACACACGGAATTACTCATCTTGGCCGCAAGCTACCCCAACTCGGGCGCTGGCCGGGGCAGACCCAAAGCGGGCCATCCTGCTACCGCGATGAAAGCTCTGCCAACGTCATCCATCAAGGATCATGAGGTCTCTTGGCGTCGGCGGGACTGAGACGTTAGCCGCCGCAGTCGGGCTCTTTGACCGCACGCAGCCACGGGTCACCGCTGTGTCTACGCATCGCAATCCAGCCAGGTTGCAGGTCAGCGAGATCAAGAATACTGGGATCAAGCTCTGCCATAGATCTCAAGGACACGAGAAGTACGTCGGCCATTTGGACCTCTTCGCCTGTTAGGAAAGACCATGCCCCGTCTTCGAAATCGCGCGAGACCATAAGAAGGGGTTTACGGCCATCAACAATTGGGCGCACGGTGAAGCAGGCGACATTCGGTGACCCTTCGAAAAGCCAGGATTCGGCTTGTCCCATTCTCGTTTTGTCTCCTCATTGGATGTCCTCTTCTGACCGGCAGCGGGGTACGGGTGGACGCGGCCGTTCTGCCCTCGTGCACACGGATCCTCATCCCGTTGAGGAAGGTGGTCAATAAAGCTTTTTTGGGGTCGTCTGTCTGGCGCCATTTTTCCGACCTTCGCGCCAGATGGTGATCGCTACGCCCATCGTGACCACCATAATCGGAAAAACGACATAGCTTCCGAACAAATAGCCCCAAGCATAGCCACCCGTCCCTGCTATGGACCGTCCGATAAGCCAGGTTACGAATATCCCAGCGATCAGGAGGGCGCCGAGACCAGCATACCGGAGGTTGCCGAAAATCACGCGCTTGAAAAGAAGATTGAGAAAATAGGCGCCATACTTTCCGGCGAAGTAGACGAGTGCATAACCCACGAGAATTGTCAAAGCCATGTTCCGTCCCTGTTTTATTCTAGTACTCACCGACAGTTTTCTCGATGTCGATCTGGTTGAGCGATGCTCTAGGCCGGTTGCACCCGTCCGATTCCGCGGCCATTCGATTTGCAGTCATTCCATCACTGAATCATCGCCCGCGCCTCGGCAACTGCGGCGTCCATCTCGCGCCGCGGATCGACAGTCGGGGTCAGCCGATCTGGCACGATGCCAACGCGATCGAGAGCCTCATGCGACGGCGGATACCAGTATGCCGCCGTGAACTTGATGGCGACGCCATTGCTTAGCGGCTGAATCATCTGGATGTCGGTGCGGCCAAACGTCTTGCGGCCGACGATCCTGGCTCGCTTATTGTCCCTGAGCGCGGCGACCACGATTTCGGCTCCGTTAGCCGTTCCCTCGTCGACGAGAACGACGAGGGGGAGTTGACGAATCGGAGCCGGTACGTCGGCGAAGGGATCCGTGCCACGGCTATAGGACGATGGATCGGCGACATACTTCACGTTGGTGATTGGCTCACGCCCTTCGGTACTCGCGATCGAGCTCTGCGGGGGCAGGAAGAACGCTGCCAGACCAACGGATGTCTCAAGCAGGCCGCCGGTGTTGCGCCGCAGGTCAAGAACAATGGCCTTGTACGGCTTCTTGCGCCACTGATCGCTCACTTGGTTGGCCATCGACGGTAGCGTTTCGGAAAGGAAGCTCGTGAGCTTGACCGAAGCGATGTCGGGGGTCGCCATCGAGAGGCGAACATGTGGCGCCGGAACCTTTTTGCGTTCGATCTTCATGGTGCGGACCGGGCCATCGGCGCCGGTGTGCAACTCCAAAGACGCGACACTCCCGACGGGACCGTGAAGCATCCTGACAGCCATTCTTAGATTGTTCTTCAACGGCATCCCATCAATCGAGTCAATGACATCCCCAGGGCGGATTCCGGCCTTCTCGCCAGGCGAGTCCGCAATCGGAGACATCACGACGACCTGGTTATTCCGAACCAACATTTCGAGTCCAACCGCCCCGTCCGCCACCCCAGGTGCCCGGCCCATGTCATCAATGTCTGCCTTGGTCAGGAACTCCCCTGCCTCCGGATCCACCTCCCGCAGCATTCCGCGAATCGCGCCCTGCAGGATCTCCTCGCCGGATAGAGGTTTCACATACGACCGGCGTAGGACGCCGAAGGCGTCCGCCAAGGCCCGTAGCTCTGTCGTTGGTAGTGGCCCTTGGGTCTGAGCAGAGACAAGACTCGGCAATACGAGCAGTCCTGCGATAACACGGTAGTGGATCTTCATACTTTGATCGCTTTTCTATGTTCTATATTCCCTGAGCCAGTGCCCGGCCCGCCCTGTTCTGCCTTTGCCTCGTGCCCATGATCAAGGTCATGGTGCTCAGGACCGGCCACCAGCACTTCAATTTAACTCAAAGCCAATGGGCTGCGTAGCGGTAACAGACACCGGCTTCCCATCGGCCGTGCGGAATATCTTGCAGTTCATGGCTTGCACGGCTGCCTCGGCCGCGGCATCCAATGATGGTACGCCGGAGGAACGCGACACGGCGGTCAGTTCGACGCGGCCCTGTTTGGATACAAGCAACCAGACGCGCACTGTCCCTGACTGGCTGCGTCGCCGTGCGTCCGCAGGATAGAACGGCCTGGGCGGGGTGCAGGCCAACTCTTTCAATGAAAGCAATACGCGGTCGGTGGGCTGAGGCGGCGGATTTGACGCGCATTGCGACAACGTTTGCGCTTCCAGTGTGTCGGCAGCCCGCTGCACCGCTACCGGACGCAGCGGCGAGACCAAGGCGGCCCCTGCCTCAGAGTTCACAAATGCGAGGAGGGTCTGGTCGTCGTATGCGGGGCGCGGCGGGGCGGGCAGGTGAACACGTACCGCGCCCGGCTTCCCGCGCCAGTGGTAATAGGCGCCTGCGGGTGTTTCAAGAAAAGCAGCCACCTTGCGTAGCTGGGGCGTGCCCAGGGCTTCGAACAATGACGGTGCCAATGCCCGCGCTATCTCGGCGTGGCCCACCGACGCTACGCAGGTGAATCGCTGGTTCTGCTCGCCGTAGCCAGCTTGGCGCGCCGCAGCAATCAATTGTTCGCGGACCGGGGCCGCATAGAAGGTTTCCGCTATCGCCGTGACCTGCTCCATGGGCAGCGGTGCGTGTTCCGGCCGCATGGCGCAACCCGACAGCGCCAGCAATCCCGCCAAATACCCGCCGGCAGCGACCCTGCGGCACCTACACTTTCCGTGACTCATCCGCTCATCCCCTCTTCTTCCTAACTTAATCGCCACTGCCGTAGGCGACGCAGATCCTTGTAGCCAGGCCGCAGTGTCGCCTTCGCAGGCGGCGAGAACCATCCCCCAAAGAGGGGGCTGCATGTCCTGGTCCGCCCCCGTTCACGCCTGCGTGCTGAGGCCGGCAACGGCCTTGCCATCATCTGGAGGGTCTGGTCGGCGCGAGACATCTCCTGCGTAGGGGCCTTCGAGCCGCCGCTTAGGCTTCGCGCCCGCGCTTCAGTTGTATGCGCGGCTGATCGACTTCGAGCTCGCGATGGCAAGCCTGCGAGGCTTCGCGCACCATCTGTTGCATCTCGGGCTTGAGGCCGGCCAGGATGCGGTCGATCAGGCGTTGCTCGACCACCGCTCGCGCCTCCGGCGCTGCCGCGATCCGCTCGAACTCCCTCACGTCCTCGGCGGAGATGCCTGCCTGCGTCAGCGGCTCGCCTTTGGCCCCGGCCTGCCGCGCCTTCACGCTCAGGCCGGAGCGCAGCAGGTCGGTCATCGCAACCACGCGTGCGACGTTGTCTGACGGTAGCAAGGCGATCACTACGGGGCGCACCACTGGCTCGATGCGAGCCAGTGTCAGCCTGGAGTTGGTGCACGATCGAATCCGTGCCTTCAATTCCGGCGTGATGCCGGGGGGCATACTGGCCAGCCCCTGATCGACCCCGATCGCTATCAGGTCGCTGATGTCGAGGCTGCGGATCAGCCTGGCGATCGCATCTTCATACGGCGGAAGCACCTGCGGTGGCTCCGAAGCGGCACGCTGCAACGCGAACGTCACCAGCGCGATGCCGGTTCCGCCAATGGCCTGACCGGCGCTATTCCGAAACGGCGTGCAACTCGCCCGCATCAGCGCGATCAAGCCCTTGTCATCAAGCTCGATGTGGCCAGTGCTTTGCCGCACTTTGACCCCACTGACTGTGCCGTCCGGCAGGATCGACAGCGCGGCGCGCAGGCGCCCGCGCATGCCGTTGCGTCTCGCGTTTTCGCTATAGTCCGGCGGGACGACCTGGCAGGTCGTGCGCGCCCCGCTGGCTGGATCTTCCAGGGTCATCGCCATAGTCCGCACAGCCGGCGCCGGCTGTGCCGCAGGTGCGGCAGACCGCGCCGG
>NZ_BAAILO010000591.1:19527-26423 GCF_054589115.1 Cupriavidus sp. 8B
TAGCGCTCATTCCAGAGGCCTGAAGGTGATCGTAAAGGCGGCGCGGCCCTTGCCGGGATACGGAGGCAGCGGCGACGCCTGAACTACCGCGTTGAGCGCGGCAAAGTCCCATTTGGTGTCGCCGCTGCGCTGCTGCAACACCGCGTCCAGAACTTCCCCGCCGGGGCCCAGGGACACGCGTACCACCGCCGTCGGGTTGGTAGCAAGGTCCGCGGGTCTGCTGTACTGAATAAACGGCTTGACCCTGTCTCGTACCGCAATCGCATAAGCGCCATCGGAGATCGCGGGGCCTGCCGCCGCGGCCTGCAACTGCGCGAGCGCCCCGCGATTCTCCGTGGTCTCTCCCTCGACGAAGACCTGTCCGGCTGGCACGCCCTGCCCCCATGCCGCAGTACACGCCCAGCTTGCCAATGCGATCGCCAGCACCGATCCGGCACCCCTCATATCGACTCCCAGTATTCTGTTTTGCCGACGATTATGCCATTGGCGCATACGCTTGCCATGGCGCCGCTTGACACTGGTGCAGGCCAGCCACAGACCAGACATTGTGCAGCGGCCAAGCACAAGAAGAGCCGACCGTTGCCGCCAATCCCGCCAGACGCAGGCCAACCGAGCCAGGCCTTCTCGATAAGCTATTTCTGCGACCGTCTTATCGCGCCGTAGCGCCGTAGCGCCGTAGCTCAGATTGCGCCAGCAGACATACGTATATCCCTACACAAGAATCGGCCGACACCGACCCTTCTAACGTAGAGCTTCAGCGCGGCAACTTTCCTGCCGTTTACCCCATTGGCTGCCTTGTAATCTTGGAGCCTATTGTCGGGTTCCCGCGCGCACTTGACTTCGCACGGGCGCCCGACTGGTGCGCCGCCCATGAACGCAGTTCCACCCAATCGCAGCTTTGAGCCGAAATTGCGAAATAATAGAGCCTAGATTGCTCATAGAACCTTGCCCCGTGCCTCGGTGGCAAGCCCCCTATAAGAAAAGGTGGGGTATATGAAATCAACTATTCCAGCGGCGATTACGGCACTGGCGGTGTGTGGCTGCAGCAATCTTCCGCCACGGAAAGATGTGGACTTCTCTTCGTTGACGAGGGTGCAAAAAATTGCAGTGGCAGACCCTGGACCTGCTCCAATCAAGTTCACGTCAACCTCGGGTGCCCCCGGTGTTGCTTCAGCTCTCGTTTCCGCTATCCCGGGTGTGGGCTTGCTCGCTGCCGCCGCCATCGGAGGCGCGGGCGGAGTAGCCGGTGCTGTTGGCAATGCGTCTGCGGTTGGCAATCCAGACAAGGGCAAGAGCTTCACCGATGAGGTGGAAAAGCGCTCCATTGCGCTGCCGGCTCAAATGATTACTCTGTTCAAGGAGGGGCTGCAACGTACTGGGTATGAAACGTCTGTCGTCAACGCCGAAGCGGCGACCTCAGGCCAGAAGGATGAAAAGCTGGACTGCAAAAAACTGAAAGCTGAGGCAGATGCGCTGCTGCAGTTTACCTATCTTTCGGTGGGCTTCAATTCGGTTCCGTTTTCGACCGAGTGGTTCCCTACAATGAGCATCCGAGTACGGCTGAGCGACTGCCATTCAGGCGAGAACATCTACGCAAACATTATTGTTCCATCAGAGCGAGAGATAAGGACGGCCTACAGCGACATGATAAAGGGGCCACCCCTCGTTCAGTACTCTTCGCTGGATGCGTTGATAGCGAATAGCACTGCGGCCTTCGATGAACTATCCAAGCGACAAAGGGCGGTGGCTCTGCACGTCCTGAAGGCGCTTACGGCCGGACGAAGCAGCCGCCCCTCGGCGCTCGGAGCCTCCATTACTACGTCAAGGCCAGCAGCAGACAACGAAGTGCTTCCGATTCGTTCTGACATGGCAGTGGCCACGATGCCCTTAACACAGCCATCCAGCCCTGTACCGTCCGATTCGTCCGTACCTTACCTCACCCAAGAAGATCAAGAGCGTTTCCAGGACTTCCTGAAGAGGCCCTTCCCGCGCGCGTTTGCTATTTCAGACACAGGTCGACGAAGGGTTGCTGCCCGAGCATGCGATTAAATTTAATAGACATATTATCAAAATAATCTGACAATATTCTTTTTACCCACGGTTAATTCTTCTCCGATCCAGGCGTGAGGCAGTACGCCGGCGTCATCTCAAACAGTGGCGCCTAGCATGTGGATGGCCAACTCACCAGCATGCCATGACAAGCGCCCTACGCCCGATTTGGATCAGTGAGTTCATATTCCTTCCCAATGGAGACAGGACAGGCGCCCGTCTGGATATAATCTCTTCACCCCCTATTTGTTGGAAAGATTGTTAGGGCTAACAAATCTGCTTGCCGACACCAATTTCCCCGCCTCTTCCGTATCGATCTGCACGATCTTGGCGCAACTCATATTAGGGCTAATCTCAAAGTAGCTCACTCGATCCCGTTGAGCGACAAATTTCTTTCCATCTTCCTTCCAGGTGGGCGACCATCCCCCAAAGCATTTCACCGATACTGTATGCTCTCCCAATGGAACACTGAATTTGGTATTCTCGCCAGAACCAATAGAAAATACGTCGCGGCCATCCAGTGCAACATAATAGCTGTTCATGACGCCAATAATGTTGCTTGAACGGATTAGTACCAATTGGGACGAGGGCGTACCCTCCGGTACCTCTGGGAGCCGACCTATTCTCCCCGAACTCGCACAGCCGACAAGGGCGGTGGCGAAGAGCCCGATCAACGATCTTCTTAGAGCACTCCAGCCTCCTTGTCCAGCGCGCAGGACAGGCAATGAAATCGGACAAGCACTCTCAACGGACAACGTACGACCGAAATTGAACATCAAAGCTCTCTAAAAGTGAGGGAACACGCTGGACGAAAATGCCATGCCGAAGTCGGCGCGAGGTCAGGTCAGCATTCTACTACTCGGCAACTGAATTTCTCAAATCGAATTTTGGTGCACTTCCGAACTTATATTTCCATTTACCATCCGCCATGAACGCGTCCTCACCAAGATGCCGCCGAATATCATTCCGAACAGAATCAGGCACACCGTCTGGACTTACATCATGAGCGACCAGCCAATAGTATTCATCGAACCTTTCAATCTTCAAAAATGGCGCGCTCTCAATTCGATCCCGCCCAAATAGATTAATATATTCGACACCATAAATCGAGATGATCGGAACATCCGGCAATCGGACCAATAGATCCACAGGTGCATCCCAGCCCTTGGTCGCCATACTCCTAACCTCACCATACACCGGCTTCACAACCCCCACCAATGCTCGAATCACATCCATGAAATCACAGAGAATCGTGGAATCTCGAACAATCGCGGAAAACATCAAATGTCCACTTATCACGTGGAAACCTGGCTTCTCGGACTTGTCCCATTGAACCTGAAAGCCACACTCCTTACCTGCCTCCAGCAGCAAACTTCCTGACCGCATTCCGGTTTTCGGGCCACTTCTGTTTACCAGAATATCAACAACATCATCAGTGCTGCCGATAATCTCCTTCGGCTCGAAAGCCCCCATTTTTTTTGGCGATACATCACCTGGCGCAGATAGAATTACGTCTACGATATTCTTGGCAATGGAATCGCCCTCAAAGTCAAGGGTAGAAAACAGGGCAAAGGTAAACCCACTAATTATATTGCTCATTTCACGCCGACCTGTTTGACAACAACACCATTTGTACGCGCATAATTTAAGAGGGATTGATTAATCTGCGCCTTCCCATCCGGCGTATAGTAAATCAACGTTCTACTTTCAGTCGTTTTCGACCACTGCACCAAACCCCGGGCTTGAGCATCAAATGGAATTTCTGCCCCTGCTTTAGCATCGGCGTAAGCGGCGATTTTACCATCCTGCCTGTAGATACTGTAATCCGGCTTGACATAGTTTCGACCATCAATATCCGGGGTCGGAAGCCTTTCTTGTCGGCCCAACAGACCTCGGTCATCTAACCCCTTCAACTTCGTACCAGCAACATAGTCGTCGAAGGAATTACCAACGGAATTATTATTCCGAATCGTACCATCTGCTGTTGCTCTGTTTAGGACTCGCCCCTCACCAATGGCCAGTCCTTCGGACTCTGCTGCTTCGATACGACTGACTCGCCCGCCACCAGACGCTTCCCCGAATATACTACGCCCGCCCCCAGTCGGCCCCCCAACTCCCGGCCCACCGCCGCCACCCTCCAGCAGCATTTCGTCGCGCGCCCGACGCGTTGGATCGGCGGCCGCGATCAGCAGTCCTGGCGCTCCGTCCGCAGCAGCCCGCTGCGCCGAGTACTCCCCAAATACTCCAGATTCAACAAGGTCGCGACCTATCGAGCCCCATTGCTGCCCTGCGCCTCCAATAGCGTCGCCAAAGACTCTCTCGCCAGGTAGTGGTGCTATCCCCAAATAACCCTGGAAAGCGCTCCCAGTCGTGCCAATCCCGCCCTCCACGAAGACACCGCTTAGCCCGTTGGTAGAGGGTAGCGCGTGATACTCTGGATTCATGCCATTGACGAGCGGCGAGTCACCCACCAGTAATGGGTCCAGTCGAATGCCTCCTGGAGTTACCGTGACGCCCTGGAACGTCCCCAAGTCACGCTGCCCCGCTCCGCTGCCGCCCGCATCCGACATTGCCACTGGCTGCCCGGGCTGCGTGATGCCGTTGGACGCCAACAGCATCGTCTGCGAGCCATCCTCATATCCGCTGCTACCCCTCGAGAAGGCATCCACGAACTGGCCATAGAGCGCATCGTTGGTGTATGCACCAGGTACACGGCTGTCCGCGAGCAACTGCAGCCCCCCACCGGCGCCGCCCGAAGCATCCGGGTAAGCCGGCAGCAACATTTCTCTATCGGTACGATTGAAGGGCCCGCTGTCCTCCAACGTGCTCAGACCATCATTCCTCGCCGACGCTGCCCGCTGTCCACCAAACACTTGGCCGAGCGCCTCCTCCTGCGAACTGTTGACGCTGCTCGAGTTGCTCGCCAGGCTCCCACCCAGCGCATTGCCAAACGCAATAGGTCCGAGGCGAAGTCGTACCCATATCGCCCGCTACGCCTTAGCGGGCGCGCCTTTCCAGGCCGTGATACGACCGCAGAAGGACCGTTTCTTGGGTCAGAAGCCCCGAAGTGCGTTTTTGGGGCCGCAGGCGGCCAAGCCGCGAAGGGGTTAGAGGTCGGCGGCGCCGAGCTCGTTATCGTCGCAGGCCTCACTCTCGTAGTCCGTGCCCGGGCCCCTGTTGAGTCCTTCCATGATGAGCTCGTACCGGCCGCACTCAGCCTCGGTCTGCGGACCGACGGCATCGGCATCGCATGGCATCAGGTACTACTGCGGGGTGGGCGAAGTCAGGTGGGCCATGCCAAAACTGTAGCAAGGAAGCCGCCATCCTAGTCGTCGGCTTAGTCGTCGGCTCCACCCTCCAGTGCCTCTCACAACACATCAAGGGCTTCTGGTGTTGTACGGCCCCGCTTGGCCGCCGACTTCCCGCCGCCGCTTAGCCCCAGGGTGCGTGGCACGCATGCACCTGCAACGGCTGGCGGCTGCTCGCGCGCATGCGGAAGGGCGAAGCGCCACGGCTCATTGCTTGCCGTTTTGTAGGCGGACGCGGAAACGATCAAGGCTGCGATCGATCCAGACGTCGAAGCAGCCGTTGAGCCAATGGGGAAGTTTTACGGAGCGAGCGACGGTAAGCGCCTCGCTCAGCATGCGGAAGCGAGAAACCGAGATGCCCACAGGATGAGGCAGCGAATAGTCCAAGCGCAGGCGGCCAGAAGTTCCGTCTATCTAATTTTCGGTTCATTAACCCAGCGTGTCACGAGGTCTTGCTCAGAGCGTCCGACGTACTTTAGTAAAAAATATCCACCAGCATCTGCAACCCGCCACAATCAATAATCTGGCTAAATGGCGCCTCACTATTTTCCCCTTATATTCCTTCCGGGACCCCCGAGCCTCCATTGGCCTTTGTAATCCTCCAACGATCAAGATTCTGGTATTCGAATTTTATGTCGTAGTTAAAGGTCGAGTCGATTACCAAAAGAAGCACCGCCTGATCCTTACTAAGCAAAGCTAGAAGCTGCATCGCCTTCTCGTTCATGCCTCTAAAGAAAGCATTGTGTGTGAATGGGTCAATAATGTCCACCTTTGAGTCGATGACATACGACCCATTAGAACCATGTTTAGACCCTTCCAAGCAAAATCTAAAGTACGCTCTGCTCCAAGCAGGCGCAATCTGGCGAATGAGTTCCATGAACTCCTTCGCCAGTTCGATCACGATAACAGACTGCTCATCGGCCACTATGGAACCCTCCTAACATACGTTTGCCCTGGTTGATTCTGGAATTTACCTACCCATGAATCGACAAGGTTCCCTTCTTTGTCGACGACACCGTAGGTGACAGACAATGAGCCTGGTCGCCCGGTGTTGCTGAAATCTCCAAGTGTATGGTTAAAGTTTACCTGATAGCCTTGGTCGATGTACCGAGCATAATCGTTCTCAAGCGTCTTGAAGGCAGACATGTTGAAGTTGCCTTCCTGCGGGAACAGGTTGATCCCACCTTGATCGAGGACGAATCGATGCCCAATAAGGTGACCACCTTGGTCACCTGCGATACCAGAGGCAGCGGCGTCTACTTGCGCTTGAACTTCGGCGGAGCTCCGTGCTGCACCTGTAAAGTATTGTTGGAGGTTACCCGAAGCTGACAACGTATTGCCCTGGGCATCCAACGTGTAGTTGACGGTGTTACTGCCCACCATGCGCGTAACTACCGCATTTGCCTCAGCTCCAGCAAAGCTTGCCGCGTCCGGAACTGCACCGAACTCAGGCGGCACCACATAGGATGTCAACCCCATCCGGTATGCCGCCTGATCCATCCCTGCCGCAAAGAGCTGCCCCGTGCGCGACGCCCCAAA
>NZ_BAAILO010000592.1:0-210 GCF_054589115.1 Cupriavidus sp. 8B
CAATCATGCTGTCAACGTCCTTAGGCCGCTTCGTCCAGCCCTGACCGTACTCGATCCGGGCAAAGGTCAGCAGATCCATGCGCTCCTGCCCTACCGACATACCAAGGCGGGCGGCGAGGTCGGCGAGGATGCTCTCTCGGTCCTCGGGATCGGCCGCGGTCGGCATCGGTGCGGGCATCGGCGAAGCGACCGGTGTCGACGCGGGCGTCG
>NZ_BAAILO010000593.1:0-767 GCF_054589115.1 Cupriavidus sp. 8B
ATCGATGCTGGCCGAAAATGGACAGATCCGCTGTCGCACGCAGATGTCTACGCGGGCCTGCAGGCAACCATTGCGGTGCTCGCCGCGGTGCGCAAGCGCGAAGTGACTGGCCGGGGACAGTATATTGACGTCGCGATGGCAGCCGTGATGCTGTCCATTAACGAGCGCGCGCATCTCGATCTCGCGGGTATCGATACCGGCGCGGAGCCAGGCGTGCTCGGCGCGACCGAAGGCCCGCACTTCGTCGGGCCGGGGGGCGAGGCGTTTGTCGCGGCGCAGAGCATCGTGGGCAGCAACACGTTTCCGAACTACCTGCGCGCGATGCGCCGGATGGACCTTGGGCGCGATCCGCGCTTCAGTACCGCTGAGCGGCGTCTGCAGAACTACGGGGCACTGCATGCGGTGATCCAAAAATGGATGCTATCGTTCCGCGACCTGAAGACGCTCGATGCGCAGCTCGACGAAGCGAAGATCGCGATCGGCCAGATCCGCTCGCTGAAGGAACTCGCCGAGACCGACTGGGCGAAGCAGTGGGGCGCCGTGCAGGAAGTCCCTGACCGGCGAGGTGGTTCGTATCTGATCCACGGCTATCCGTGGCGGTTTTCAGACGACGAACTCGGCCCGCGCAGCGCGCCGGCGTTTCGCGGTGAACACAACGAACAGGTGTTCCGCGGCTTAGGCGTGTCAGAGAGCGAAGTGCGTGCGGCCGTCGAGGCGGGGATCCTCGTCGGCGGCGTTCCGGACTCGGTGAAGAACGCGCCGTCGGC
>NZ_BAAILO010000594.1:0-219 GCF_054589115.1 Cupriavidus sp. 8B
CCGTCGCTATCGATTTCCTCATTGCTAAAGAAGCGATATGCAGCTTTGAGCTGCGCGCTGTCGAGAGCTTGCGGGAACGAACAATGCGGGCTTTGTGCCAACTGCCGCGCCAGCGCGACCAGCCGTTGGGTCCGCCGGGCGTCGCCCAATTCCGCAGCGCCAAACTCGTTGCTAGCCCAATCGTCGAGGTCATCGGTCTCAGTCACAGCTATCTGTCAT
>NZ_BAAILO010000595.1:0-2391 GCF_054589115.1 Cupriavidus sp. 8B
GCCGCCGCCGTGCCTCGTGCAGGGCGGCGTTCCACTAGGAGGTAGGCTAGATGTTTCTGACCGAAGCAGCGCTTCAACTATCCGTCGCGGCGATTGGCGCTGCTGTGATGATTCATAACACCAACAACCTCATTGACGACGCGTTGGCCACCGGTACTGGCCAGTACATGTCCAATGTGGCGAGTGCCGTCAATACTTACGTCTTCGACAACATGACGGTGCTCGCCGCCAGTCCGAATGGGCCGACGACGATCAATGCGGGCAGCGTATCGGCGACTGTCGCTAGCCCGCTTCACCCCACGGTGCAGGATCTGATTAACCTGAAATTGCTGCCGATCGGGTTCAGCGATACTAGCCCGCTCGGGCTGTCCTTTCGTGTGGACCTGGTGCCGACCAACTGCAGCGCGGGTCTGACGAATTGCACCATCCCTGGGAGGATGTACTCGACTACAGCATACCGTGATGCCAGCGGCAACATTCGTACCGACCAGATGGCTACGGTTGTCGCGGCCGCTGGCGTCGATGCTGGCGTGTCCTACGCGGAGAGCCCTGCGGTCATCACCGGGATGGCCGCGAGCTGGTCTGCGCCCAATCCGCTTTCGGGCGGGGACGCCGGCGTGCTGATGATGCGGGTGGGCAACACGTCGCTCCTGGCGCAGAGCATGAACCAGTTCTACAAGCGGGATGGCTCATTGAATCTGACCGGTCCGATGGACGCGAACAACCAGTCGATGAACGCGGTTGGGAACTTGCAGTCAAATGGGGCGGTATCGGCAAATGGCACCGTGACCGGAGGCGCCCTACGTTCTAATGGCGATGCTTCGGTCGCTGGGAATGCGAGCGCAAATGGTGTGTACGGAAATTACGTGCAGTCCAATGGAAGTGCGGCAGTGGCGGGGAATCTCTCTGCCGCAGGCGTCTACACAAACAGCGTGCAGTCCTATGGCGATGTGGCTTCATCAGGCTCCGTTCGTGCCAGCGGCTATCTCTATGCCGCAGGTGCCGTCGTGCCTTCCACCGGAGGCGGCGCACAGGTCTGGGATGGCTGGGGCTGCGGCGATCCGCAGGGCGCGATCCGTAGCGATCCGAACGGGCGGATTCTGTCGTGCCAGTCTGGCGTTTGGCGGGCTGCCTCAGGGGGCACGGGCATAGCCGACTTTACGGCTATGTACCATACGTGCGGCTCAGAAGCGTTCGGAGACCCGTTTGGGAATGCTTCGGGCATCGTCTACACGATCTATTACGCGAACGGGTCGAGCCGGCAATTTTTTGCCAGGGACAACGTGAATTGCAGTAGCGGCGGAGGCTGAGGTCGTTCCAATGCAAAAGAGCCGGCATTACCCGGCTCTTTTGCTATTTAGGCTTTACAGATTACTGGCATTGGAGCACGACTACGCCGGTGACGTCGCCGCTGGACGGCGTGGGCATGGCGTAGCCGATGGCGAGCAGCGGCTTAGTTTGAGAAGTACCCATAGTTTCAACGTGACGCATGAAGCCTTGGGATTGCAGAACTCCTTCTAGCGCAGTAGCGGTCGCGTTCGCGGTTGCGTGGGCGTCCGATCCGATTGCCAGATCGATAGAGAGTGAGTCTAGCGAAGCAAACTTCAGGCTGACGACGGCAGTTGCTGTATTGACCTTGCCGGGTGCGAAATTGCCGCTAACAGCAGTCGGACTCGTACTCGCAATCAGAGAGCAAGTGGCCTTTGTGTCGGGGATCAGCGGGTTTAGATCCGGAACCAGCTTGAGGGGCTTGCCCACGACATAGTGGGCGCCCTGGTTCACGCTGAAGCTCCCGATGCTGCTCGAACCGTCCGTCCAGCGACCAATAGCGAAGTCACCATTACCGGCCACGTCGACAATCTTGCCGGTCGTCAGCGAAATCAGGCTGTTGGCGTCGATCCCAATTTGCTTGTAGCCGCCTTCGGCCGTTGCCTTCTGCAGCGAACCCGGGAAAGCGTTGGAGGCGATGGACTGAAGCACCGACTTGGTAGAAGTCTCGGTTTGGGGTACGAAAACGACCGCCATCGGGTCCGCGGTGACAGTAGGCGCAGAGCCTTGCACGACGATGGTCGGGGGCGGCGGCGCTGGGGTCGGTGCCGGCGTGACTGCGGCCGGGGTCGACGAGCCACCGCCGTCGCCACCGCCACCGCAGGCAGCCAGCGCGAGGAGCGAAGCGACCGAGATCGCGGAGAGAGTCAGTTTGATCTTATTTTGCATTTTTCTTCCCTTCTAAATATTGAACACTGCGGCCCGCCCTCGGATCGCATAAGTCCATCCTACTGGCGCCACGCCAATGTCAAGGGCGCGTGCGCGTCTAGCGCCGTGCGTTCAGCGCGGCGTCGATCTTCTTGTTCGTCTTGTACTGGCTGAGCGCGTAGGTCGACCAGATTG
>NZ_BAAILO010000596.1:0-288 GCF_054589115.1 Cupriavidus sp. 8B
CCCAGCGCCAAGGTACCAACCTATCTGCCACCTACTGTGGAGCCAGTTTCCTGAAGGGCGACGTAGCCCGGCACACGAGCAACCCGCGACCTAGCTCGGCAACGGATTTCATCCGACTTGCGGCCTTAGACAGCGGCAGGCTCATTGGGCGGACCTCTGTAATGCGGTAACCAACCCGCGGATATCAGCGTGAGGTAAGTAGCCCCAGGGAGTTGCACCCTGAGGCTCTCGCAGAACGGTGCGTGAACCTCTCGATTCACACCGCTCCCATTATCCAACCGCATGCAG
>NZ_BAAILO010000597.1:0-257 GCF_054589115.1 Cupriavidus sp. 8B
GCGCTGGGCCTGGGCATGGCCTCCAAGGTGGCGCTGGCGGTGGTGATGGTGTTCTTCGTGGTGTTCGGCAATGCCTTCCAGGGCGTGCGCGAGGCCGACCGCTACCTGATCGCCAATGCGCAGATCCTCGGCGCCTCCAAACGGCAACTGACTTTTGCCGTGGTGGTGCCGTCGGCATTGAGCTGGATCCTGGCCAGCCTGCACGTCAGCTTTGGCTTCGCGCTGGTCGGTGCCGTGGTGGGCGAGTTCCTGGGCTC
>NZ_BAAILO010000598.1:0-272 GCF_054589115.1 Cupriavidus sp. 8B
GGCATGCCGGCAGTGACGCCGAAGACAGTGGAGCAGCAGGCGACACTGGTGTTGCATCGGATGCGAGAGCAGCACATCAAGATGCGCACGATGATGGTCAATGCCTTGCGCGGCGCGCTCTATGAGTTTGGCTTGAGCTTCAAGAAGGGGCGTCAGGCGGGCTTGGCGGAGATGCGCGAGCGGCTGGCCGAAGTGGAGGAAGACGTGCCGGCGAGGGTGTTCGAGGCGTTGCGCGAACAGTTCGAGCTGATCGGTCGGCTAGACAAAGGCAT
>NZ_BAAILO010000599.1:0-430 GCF_054589115.1 Cupriavidus sp. 8B
CAAGGAAGTGACTGCTGGCGGCTGGTATGCGTCGCTCGCGGTGGACGGCACGATCCGAGCCGAGACCACGAAGGATGCCGTCAACGACATCCTGACGTACAAGGCGGCTGCCTGCGCGAAGGTGCGACAAGCCATCGCGAAGCGGACCTCCGACGAGGCAGAGCGAAAGCGGCTCTATACCCTGCTCTCAAGAAACTAACCTGAAGACGGCACCTGTCATGCAGCCGTCCCCACGGGATTGATCTGGAAGCCCAGCGCGGCGGCGCGGCGTTTGAGGGCGGCGACGCTGCGCTGGTGTTGTTGTTCCTCGTAACGCTGCTGGCCCTGATCGACGAAGGCCTCGCCGCGGGTCAGCATGAAGTACACCATGCGCGCGAGCTTGTGCGCGGTGGCGGTATTGGCGCGCGGCTTGTCCATGCGGGCGCACAGC
>NZ_BAAILO010000600.1:0-1738 GCF_054589115.1 Cupriavidus sp. 8B
GTTGCCGATGCGGGCGTGAATGCGCTGGACTCGGGCTTTGGCTTTCCTCCAGTTTCTGCTGAACTTTGTCTTGCGGCTCATTGCCCGCTGCGCCTTGCGCAAGGCTGCTTCGTGCCGACGGAAGCTGTTGAGCGGCGCGTAGAACGTGCCATTGCTCAGCGTGGCAAAGCGGGCGATACCCATATCGACACCGACTGCGGTTGTGCCGGTTGGAACCGGCGCATCGACCTCACGCGCTGTCTGAATCGAGACGAACCACTTGCCGCTGGACTGGCTGACCGTTGCATTTCTCACAGAGCCCAGCACGTCTCGGCTGTCGCGGTAGCGCAGCCAGCCAAGCTTAGGCAAGAAAATCCTCCCATTGGCCGCATCGAGCTTGATCTGTTTCGGGTCGGGGTAGCGGAAACTGTCGCGCAGCCCCTTCTTCTTGAAGCGGGGATAGTCCGCACGCTTGGCAAAGAAGTTCTGGTATGCGCGCTCAAGGTCCTTCAGTGCATGCTGTAATGGATGTACCGGTGCATCCTTGAGCCAAGGTGTGTCCGCCCCATTGCGCCATGCTGTGAGCGCCTTAGCCATTGCCACGTAGCCGATGAACTTGCCACCGGCCTCGTGGTTCTGCTTCTGCAACGCCAGCGCCTTGTTGAAGACGAACCGGCACGAGCCGGCGAAACGGCGCATCTTGCGCTGTTGCTCGCCGTTTGGCATCAGTTCGAATTTAAAGGCTTGAAGACGTTGCATAAAATCATGTTACCAGCAACTTTCACGTGTGCAAGGACGGCTACGCCGTCCGCGCTATCCTTCCTCCCCCTGAAGGGGAGAGGTTTGCCGCGCACCGGATCAAACTCAACGGCACGATCTTCGACGCGTTCGACTTCTCCTTCGCGTCGCTCTGAACCGGAGAAGCAAAATGCCAAACGTAACGTCCGACGGTGTTTCGATCCACTACGAGGTCAAGGGCCAAGGTTCGCCCGTGCTTCTTCTGGCGGGGCTTGCGGGAGCGGGCGCATCTTGGGGGCCACAGATCGATCTGTTCGCCGAGCATCACCAAGTGATCGTACCTGACCACCGCGGCACCGGCGCGTCCGAGCACACCGCACACGCCATGACGATTACACAACACGCACGTGACATGACGCGGGTCATTGAAGCGGCAGGATGCGGGCCGGTCCACGTGGTCGGTTCCTCGACCGGGGGCGCCATCGCGCAATTGCTGGCGATCCATCACCGCGAACGATTATGCAGCGCGACTATTGTTTCTTCGATTGCACGCGCGGACACGTTCTACCGTCGTCAGTTCGACATGCGGCGACGCATGTTGACCGATTCCGGCCTGCGCGCGTCCACCGAGGCCAACGCACTATTCCTCTTCGATCCGAGATTCATGCGCGAGCACCCGGAGCAGGTGCAAGCGTGAAAGTGAACGCTACATCGGCTGGCACATTCGAACGGGAGATCGGCTTTGCCCGGATCGACATGATCGTGGGGCACGACGCCTTCGATGATCTTCCGTCGATCGCGACGCCGACGCTGGTGCTGGTGGGCGAGCGCGACTTCTGTGCCCCGCCGTACTTCTCCGCAGAGCTTGCAGAGCGGATTCCGGGAGCGAGCAACTGATACTCCATTCTCATTCTTGCTCAGAAGCATCTATAATTGCTCGCCATGAGCAAGGTTTATCGGATCAACGAATTCGCAAAGCGCATCGGACGGGCTCCCAGTACGGTGCGCCGCTGGGAGCGCG
>NZ_BAAILO010000601.1:0-235 GCF_054589115.1 Cupriavidus sp. 8B
AGGAGCCATTACCATGACGATGCGGCAGATTGACCGGCTCAAGGTCATCCAGGCACTGGCCGACGCCTACCTAAAGACCGGGGTTGCGGCATCCAGGCTCGGACTGACCCCTCGCCAGACCTTGCGCCTGCTGCGCCGCTACCAACAGGACGGCGCCGCCGGCTTGCTCAATCGCCACCAGGGTCAATTGGCCAACAACCGGACACCGCCGGGCCTTGCGGCGCGGGCGCTCGGC
>NZ_BAAILO010000602.1:0-2633 GCF_054589115.1 Cupriavidus sp. 8B
AACGGTTTTTTGATGACCGGTCGCGGGCTGACCTCGCCGGGTCCCGGCTCACGCGCCTGCGGCCGCGACCGCTAATCAAAAAACCCTCTGCTCTATCTCCCGCGCGGGACTATGTCCCGTCGCGCACGAGACGGACAGCACGACAGCAACCGGCCGTGCGCAGCGCGGGACATAGGCTCGGCCTACAAGCCCTTTAGGAACGCCAGCAATCGGTCATCCGGCCGAATCGCCCCGGCGTGCCTTTAGGGGGTGTAGTCCTGTTGAGAATCTCCTCCTTCAACGTGAGGTTGGCGTCCAGGTAGGCCTGTGTGGTTTCCACCGATTCGTGACCGAGCCACAGTGCGATTACCGAGGGTTCGACGCCTTCTTGCAGCAGATCCATCGCTGTCGTGTGGCGCTTATATCGTTGGGTATATTAGCGCCACTATATTCCCTTCCGGATTATGTCTCGTAATCGCGTGATGGCGCGTTTTTCAGGTCAAACGGCCGACGCCGGATAGAGATAATCTTGACTCCTTCCACCCGCTCCCCACGCCGGGGAAGGAGGTCATCGTGAAGTACACCGTCCATGATCAGGTCATTCTTTCGCGAGCGCCAGAAGGTCCGCTCGCCGGCTATTTGGCATCCTTTGCTAATGCGATCAGCGCTCAGGGATACAGCGCGAAGTCCATGAAGCAGCAGGTACGAATCGCCGCGTGCTTTAGTCGATGGCTAAAGCAGAAAGGTGTCAGCGTGCAGGACATCTCCTTCGACCACGCAATACGGTATTTGCGCTATCGCGCACGGCATGTCAGACCGTACCTTGGGGATCGGGCTGCACTCAGTCATCTCATCGATTTTATGCGGAGTGAGGGCGTGATTCCTGTCGAGAAGACAGCAACACGTCGGGTGCCGCCGGCTGAGATTTGTGCGCAGGCATACGCGGAATACTTGCGCGATGCTCAGGCTCTCGCCACGGCAACGGTCATTAACTACGTGCCATTCGTCCGCGACTTTCTCCACCATTGTTTCGGTAACGGGACGGCCAACTTATCGCGATTACGTGCCGTGGATGTCGTGGGCTTCGTACAGCTCCATGCACCACGCTTGCATTTGAGGCGAGCTAAGCTTATGACCACCGCGCTGCGCTCTTTTCTACGCTATGTGCGCTATCGCGGCGACGTTACGCTGGATCTGGCTGCCGCCGTTCCTGTCGTCGCCAACTGGTCGATGCCGTCAATTCCTCGAGCGATTTCTGCTGAGCAGACGCGACATTTGCTGGCTAGCATCGATAGACGGACTTCAGTCGGGCTCCGCGACTACGCCATCCTGCTCCTGCTTGCGCGATTGGGGTTACGCTCTGGTGAGGTGGCTTTTCTCGAGCTCGATGATATCGACTGGCGCGCGGGCCAGGTGAGCGTGCGCGGCAAGAGTGGGCAACGCAGCGAGCTACCCTTACCCGCAGACGTCGGCAAGGCGATTGCCGCATATTTGCGGCACGGGCGTCCTCATAGCACCAGTCGGCGCGTATTTTTACGTGCAAGGGCGCCCATCGCAGGCTTTCGTGGACAAAGCGGCATCGGCTCGCTCGTGCGGCATTCGCTTCAGCGCGCTGGCATCGACGCACCCACGATGGGTGCTCATCAGTTTCGCCACGGCTTGGCTACCCAGATGTTGAGCCACGGGGCATCACTCAGCGAGATCGGCGAGGTGTTGGGGCATCGTGATCCACAAACTACAAAGATCTATTCCAAGGTGGACATCAAGGCATTGCGCACACTAGCGTTGCCTTGGCCAGGAGGTGTGCGATGAACACACTTCGCCAAGCCGTTCAGGATTACCTCGATCTGAGGCGCAGCCTGGGATTCAAGCTGAAGGAGGCAGGCAAGGCATTGCCCGATTTCGTAGCGTTCATGGAGCAACATCGTGCTTCCTACGTTACCCAGGCGTTGGCTCTCGCATGGGCTCGACAGCCATCGGATGTCCAGCCCGCGCAATGGGCGCAACGTCTGAGCTATGTACGCCAGTTTGCGCGCCATCGCAGTGCCACCGATCTGCGCACCGAGATACCAGCGCCGGGCTTGTTACCGTTTCAACCGAGGCGGGCTCGACCGTACTTATATTCGGCCGGCGAGATCCGCGCACTATTGCGGGCAGCACTCCAGATGCCATGTCGCTATGAACGGGGTGCCCTGCTTCCGTGGACCTATCATTGTCTGTTCGGATTACTGAGCGTATCGGGAATGCGCCTCGGTGAAGCGCGCAATCTCGAGCTCGATGACGTGGATCTGGCAGCCGGGATATTAACGATCCGCGGCGCGAAGCTAGGCAAGTCGAGACTCCTTCCATTGCATGCCTCGACCTGCAAGGTTCTCGCAAACTATATCGCACGACGCGAGCGTCATTGGGCGGGGAGACCGGTATCTTCGTACCTGTTCGTATCGAGCTGGGGCAACCGGTTGGACAGTGCTCAGATTTATCGTGCTTTCTATGCGTTGTCGCGTCAGATTGGCTTGCGCGGGGAATCCGACAGTCACGGGCCGCGTCTGCACGACATGCGGCATTATTCCGAGTCCCGGATTATTCCGCATACGGATCTCCGGGGCCTGCAATCCCCGGAGAATACGCGGCATGGGGGCGGCGCCAATACGGAA
>NZ_BAAILO010000603.1:0-235 GCF_054589115.1 Cupriavidus sp. 8B
GCCGAGCGCCCGCGCCGCAAGGCCCGGCGGTGTCCGGTTGTTGGCCAATTGACCCTGGTGGCGATTGAGCAAGCCGGCGGCGCCGTCCTGTTGGTACCGGCGCAGCAGGCGCAAGGTCTGGCGAGGGGTCAGTCCCAGTCTGGATGCCGCAACCCCGGTCTTGAGGTAGGCGTCGGCCAGTGCCTGGATGACCTTGAGCCGGTCAATCTGCCGCATCGTCATGGTAATGGCTCCT
>NZ_BAAILO010000604.1:0-20504 GCF_054589115.1 Cupriavidus sp. 8B
AATGACGCGCAGCTTCCGGATTGTGAAAAATAGGCGGCACATCAACCATAGAGCGGGAAGTCTTGCCGCTTGTGCGGTTAGTACTTCAGCAGCCTGCTAGGGAAGCAACCAACCGAATCATCTGGTTGAGTGTGACCAGTGTCTTCGGGCGGGCCTTCTTGGCGAGCACGTATGCTCCCCGAATCTCGTCGGCGTCGAAGAACAGGGACGCATCGAGATCCGGGCAGGTTCTGCCCAACCGCATCAAGCGGGCAATGCGCCACGCCACCACCATATACAACGCCAGGGCCCGCTCCACACGATCCATGTGCGAGAGCTGCAGCGCTTCGACCTTGCAGCCGGTCTTCAGGACATGGAAAAACATCTCCACCTCCCATCGGGCTCGGTACCATTCGACGAGTTCGATGACGGCATCGGCATCCTGCGCTTCTCGGTTGGTCAACAACCGCCAAACCACTGGCTTGACGCCTGCGGGCGCTCCAATCTCCCTGGCCTCTACACAGGTGATCTCCGCATTGCGCGTAGCTCCTGTTTGACCTCGCGCGCCTTCTGCCCTGCACGCCCTGGCAAGATAAAGGTGATTTCCCCGAGTACCGGGCTGGCGCCGACGCTATCCCACAACTTGCCGCTCTCAGCAAGGTTGCGGTTGTGTTGGCTGCGGATCAACCAGTCGGCTGGCTGGCCGAGCTCCTGGGCGCGCGCCATCAACTCGGCAATATCACCCTCGCGGTCAGTCACATACACCAGCCGTGTCTGGGGCAATAGCGCGGCTTGCTCCGCAACCCGTTCATACCCTTCAATCCAGCGTACGCTTTCCTTGATCCCGCCGCGGTTGCCGTCGGCGTCCTTTGGCTCCCGAGCCCACATCCAGGCATCGATCACCCCCAGCGGTTCACGGTCAGGCGTCACCGCGTAGGTCGGATGCAGAAACATGCCCCGCTGGGCTTCGTAGCTCAGCGGCCCCAACCCCTCGATTTCCTGGCCATTGAAGTTCAACTCGGTTGAATCAGCGATGCACAGCACTACCGGAAACTGCGCGGCTCTCTCCGTCGTGCGTTCCCAATGCGGCTGCATCACGTCCCGCCAATCGATCTGCTCATTGCCGAGAAACCGATAGGCCCCAATGGTTTGCGACCAGTCATCGCATGCGCCGGGAATGCTCGCCGTAGGCAGGGCCGCAAACCGCTTGAGCAATTCCTTGGCGCGCCGATCCCGCCGCGGATCACCAAGATCCAGACTCTCAAATTCCTCGTCCACCCATGCCCCCGACTCGTTGCCCATCGCTGCTAAAAACTCGACAGTAAACGCGAGTCTGGCGAAGTTAACAACCCCTTACCTCGAAATTTCCGCGGCCTCAGGCTCCATGCCCCGCTGCGGAGACAGTCCTACTTGTGTATAAGGGGATGCCCCCAACGAGCTAGTACTCTCGAATTTCGATCGGGTCGATGCTCGCCACCAGCAACAACTGGTTTAATTTCACGACAATATCTTTTCTTATTTTATTGATCTCGTCCTGCAGCGATCGCTCAAGAATTTCTATCACTGTTCCGTGCTCGATGATGAGACCTTGTCGCAGAGCATTTGTCGTGACCGAGCGGACCTTATTTAGAAGTAACCGAATAGTCTTGAGCTCGGAGCTTGCCATAGTTGGTGGTCGCGCCTCATCTATCACGTGCCCGGTTCGATCTTTGAGAACTCCGGTAGTTACGGCTTGCTGCAGGGCGGATATCGCTTCAATAAAGTCGACAGCTCTATTCTCTTGGTGAAAAGCCGTCCGGATAGCGGGCCGATCAAATGCGAGAGCTAGCATTCGGAGAAAGTGTTCATCCTGAGAATAGAGCTCGCGATACTTCAGGATGTTGGCATAGTACCGGTACATAAGGTTATCGTTCGAGTTCAGGAACTCGACGTAGTCGTCCCAAAACCACAGGGCGACCTGGAACGGCGGCGTCGCCGCGTTCAATGCTCTAGCATACGCTTGGAGATTGCTATCACGCGGCCCCGTGGTTGCGATGATGAATCGGTCCAGCTTTGGAAGAAATGAAGTGGCTGAGTTAACCTCGTCATCAATTTCATCGGTGGTGAGCGAACTGGCTGGCGCCCTCACTCCCTGAATCTTGGTCTTTCTCTTCTTACACTGAACCCCTGTTTCTTCGCGTGCCGAGTAATTATAACCATATACATCAACTCCAGCTTGCTTTTGCCCCTCACGCCCATTGCGTTCGGCATAGTCATTTCCCCACTTGATACGACAGATATCGAGAGTCAAAAGCTCGAAGTCCTGCCAATAACTCGGAGCGGGGATATCCACAAATATGTTTTTCATTGGCACTCGGCAATAGCGTTAACCTGCGTTTAGGGCGGCGACTTTCGCGCTTCAGTTGCGCGTCCGGACTGGATTCATTCAATGAACAATGCCATTGATTGAACGAACCAAAGTATAGCGCTCCCGAGTAAATACCAAAACGGGATCCTGAAAGTCGTCGTGGAACCAGCGAAGAAGCGTCGACACGAAGCGCTACTTGGATAGTCGACTCATCGACCAACTCGGACACTGATGAGCAGTGGGTGACTGTCTCAAATTGGCCGACTTCGGCCGACGGGCAGGAGGAGGGCGGTCGGCGCTTCGCGACCCCTTCCCGTCATTCGAATCCTGTAGCGGCGACGGCCGCTCTCGAAGTCCAACGGCCATCCGTCTACGCTAGGTCGGCTGTCGTGTATGCCGAAGGCACGAAATGACAAGGGTCAGTCATGTAATGTCAAGCGGGGGATACGCGCCGCGCCCACACTCACAAGCATCGATCGGCTTGGCAACCGTCAATAATAGGAGACAACCCGAATGATTCAACGCCTTGAAGCGGCACCCGCAGTGATCCGCGCAACCTCTCTGGGCAATTCGATCCGGGTCGAGCCACTCACTCGAACGATTGGCGCCGAGCTCAGCAACGTCAACTTGGGCGCGGCTGCCGAGGAGGACGACCTGCTGATGGCAGAGATTCGGGCGCTGCTCCTAAAGCATCGCGTGGTGTTCTTCCGCGACCAAGACATCACGCGCGCAGCACGTGGCCTTTGCGCGCCGTTTCGGCGAGCTGGAGGCCCATCCAATGCTAGGCAGCGATCCCGATTGCCCCGGACTGGTTCAGATCTACAAGACCCCGTGGACAAGTCGCCGGGCTCCAGTCAGTTGCTTAACTACCTGACCAGCCAAGCCAATATTCCAGAGCATCAGGTCCGTTTTCGCTGGAGGAAAAACAGTGTTGCGTTCTGGGACAACCGTTCAACCCAGCACTACGCGGTGATGGATTACCCGCCGTGCCATCGCAAGATGGAGCGCACGGCAATCATCGGCGACTCGCCGTACTGAATGATCGACATGAACTCTATGACACCAAGATCGCGAAATGGTGGACGCCTGATGATGTGATCTTCGTCGACGCGATCCCATTGGGCGCTACGGGCAAGGTCCAGAAAAGCCGTCTGCGGGAGCAGTTTGGCGATCATCTGATGGCCTGGGCTGCGAACTGAGCGTTGCGTGGAATCGATCCAGTCGTGTCGATGAGGCCGACGGGAAAAAAGTAAGCGCGCGATTCGACCTGCCGCACCGTCACCACAAGGAAGCCCTATGGCCGAGTTCCAGCCCCAGATTGACACGATCCCCCTCATGAATGCCGATACGGGCCTGCCGCTTCCGAAACGCTACTGGGCGGTCGTCTTCGTCGCACTGGGCACCATACTCTCCGTACTCGACGGCTCGATCGCCAACGTCGCGTTGCCGACTATTGCGCGCGACCTGCATACATCCGACGCCGCGTCGATCTGGATCGTCAACGCATATCAGCTCGCCATCACGATCACGCTGCTGCCGCTCGCGTCGCTTGGTGATCGCGTCGGTCACCGGCGCATCTACATCGCCGGCCTCGTGCTGTTCACTGTCGCGTCGCTCGGCTGCGCACTCGCCAGCTCGCTGCCGACGCTCGTGGTGATGCGCGTGATCCAGGGGTTCGGCGCATCGGGCATGATGAGCATCACCGCGGCGCTCTTGCAGACGATCTATCCGTCGTCGATGCTTGGACGCGGCTTGGCGGTCAATGCTATGGTAGTCGCACTGTCGTCGGCGATCGGGCCAACGGTCGCGTCCGCGGTGCTGTCGGTCGCGCCATGGCCGTGGCTCTTCGCGATCAACGTGCCGATCGGCATCGCCGCGGTGCTCGGCGGCCTGCGCGCGCTGCCCACCAATCCGGTGCACGACGCGCCGTACGATGTCTCGAGCGCGCTGATGAATGCATGTGTGTTCGGGCTGCTGTTCATGGCCGTGGACGGGCTCGGCTATGGCGAGCGCGGCGCGTTCATCGTTGCGGAATTGACGATGGCGTCCGTCGTCGGCTATTTCTTCGTGAAGCGACAGCTATCGCAACCGGCGCCGCTCCTGCCCCTCGACCTGATGCGCATTCCGGTCTTCGCGCTGTCGATCTGCACGTCGATCGTGTCGTTCACGTCGCAGATGCTCGCGTTCGTCGCACTACCGTTCTGGCTCCAAAATTCACTCGGCTTCTCGCAGGTGCAGACGGGCCTCTACATGACGCCTTGGCCGCTCGTGATCGTGATCGCCGCGCCGCTCGCCGGCGCGCTGTCCGACCGCTATTCGGCCGGCGTGCTCGGCGGCATCGGGCTCGCACTGTTCGCGGGCGGACTGCTGTTGCTTGCGACGATCGGCGCGCACCCGGGCACCGTAGACATCGTCTGGCGCATGGCGCTGTGCGGGGCCGGCTTTGGCCTGTTCCAGGCGCCGAACAACCGTGCAATACTGTCGTCGGCGCCGCGCAAGCGCAGCGGCAGCGCAGGCGGGATGCTCAGCACCGCGCGGCTGACCGGGCAGACGCTCGGCACGGCGCTCGTCGCGCTGATCTTCGGCGTCGCACCCGAGCACGGGCCGACGATCGCGCTCTATGTCGCCGCCGCGTTCGCGGCTGCCGCGGCAGTCGTCAGCACGCTGCGCATCGCGGCCCCGCACCTGAACGCGGCGGTCTAACCGCATCACATACGGCGCCCAGCGTGTCGAAGTGGCGCAGAGGCGACAGAAACGATTGCGAACAAGGATGGCACGAGAGAAAGCGGCGACGCCGATTTCCCGATACCTATCGAAGTTCAGTGAACCTGTTAGTAGGGCTTGTCACCGACGATGGCCGCGCGTTCCATCTTGCGGTGGCAGGGTGGGTAGTCCATCACCGCGTAGTGCTGGGTGCAGCGATTGTCCCAGATTGCCACGCTGTATGGCTTCCAACGCCAACGCACTTGGTACTCGGGGTTGTAAGCCTGGCTGATGAGGTACTTTAGCAAGTCGACGCCGGTCTGGTTGTAGTCCTGCCCAAAACGCACGTGCTCGCTGGTGTGATAATTCACGAAGTGGGTCGTGAAGGCGTTGACGAAAAGGACCTTTTCGCCGGTTTCGGGATAGGTGCGCACGACCGGATGCTCGGAATCCGGGTATTGCGCCTTCATCGCCAAGCGCTTTTCCTGCGGCATGGCGGCGGCGAAAGAGGAATTGAAGCTGTGGCTGGCGATCAGGCCGTCGATTTCCTTTTTGACGGATTCCGGCAGTTTTTCGTAGGCCAAGACCATGTTGGCCCACATGGTGTCGCCACCGACCGGCGGGCATTCGATGCAGCGCAGTACGGCGCCCATCGGGGGCGCTTCGCGAAACGTGGTATCGCAATGCCAGGAATTCTCGTAGCGATCTACCGGCTTCTCCGGGGTTTTATAGATTTGCGTCAGGCCTGGTGCGTCCGGGTGGCTGGGGACCATCGGGTGGGCTTCAAGCGGACCCATGCGCATCGCGAAGGCCGCATGGTCTTTGCGCGAGAGCTTGTCCAGGTCCTGGTCGCGCAGGAAGAGGACCTTGTACTTCAGGAGTGCCGCGTAGATTTCGTTGAACAGGCCGTCATCGCGCACCGCATCGCCAAGATTCACGTCGAGCAGTTCCGCGCCGATGGCACAGGTCAGTGGTTCGATTTTCATTTCTTTTCCTTGAGTGATTTCTACAACTACCGGCGAAATGCGAGGCCTTGATTTAAAAGCCCCTTTCCGGGTGTCGAGGATTACTTGACACTATAGTTGGTCATTCCGCGAGTCTGTGCGAGCTCATACTAGGCACGTCCTCGTTTGGCGGGTACACGTTCCATGAACCGCCGCCGTGCCGGAAGAAAACAATCGCCAGACAACTTTCAGAAGGGCCTTCGCCAACGTGTACGTAGCGCGTTCGATTGGCGGATGTACGACTGAATTTGATCACGTGCACTGGCCCGTTCGCACGGTGCCCAAACCACTTGTCGATCAACCGCCGCAAAGAATTTCTACCGTCTCGCATCTCGCTTTCCCTAAAACGTAACACCGGACGCCTGCCAGACGCCTGTAAGGAATCCTGCGACTTTGAGAATCACTGCATCCCTTCCTTCGCAGTGACGACGATCAGCCGTTGTCGTTAAACTGGCACCGTCCTTAAGGTTTTTGGACCCTTGTGTCATCGATCCCTGCGCAGATAACGCACGCCAATCAACAAGACAACGGCAGACGCAATACCGGCGATTGGCAATAATTGCAAGGCGGTCGCCAGCCCCAGTCGGTCCGCCAGTATTCCCGTCACAACGGAGCCCGGCGCCAGCCCAAGAATATTGAAAGCGAGGGCGAGCGTTGCCATGGCTGTGCTGTGAATCGCCTTGGGCGTCAAATTCGCAACCATCGTGCCGCTCGGTCCTATAACGCCAGCGCTAAAGAGCATCGCCAATGCGATGAGTGTGAGCTGGGCTGAACCGGCGGGAAACTGAAACGCCGCGCACAGCAAGGCTACGCAGGTGAGGTTAAAGGTGATCGCCAGGAGCATTTTCCGTCGCGGAGAATCACGTCCCAGTCGATCGGAAAGCGCACCGCATAGGGGCATTCCACATGCGCCGAAAAGGACAAAGACGGCGGCGACGCCGCCTGCCTTGTTCAGCGGCATGTCATAGACTCGATGCAGGAAACTCGGCAGCCAGGCAAGCAGGCCACCGTTGATGAAGAGCTGCAGCCCGCTGCCGATATAGACGCAGATCAACACCGGGGAGGAGAACAGATCTCTGAGCACCTGCCTGACGCGGACGGTAGCCAGCGAATCAGTTTGCCCGATACCGGTTGATTGAACCTTCGCCCCTTCGATTCGCGCCGAACTGGCGACGGTCTTATAGAGCACGGTCAGCGCGATGCCAAAGATGGCCATGCCAACGAACGCACTCCGCCAACCGAACTGGCTTGCCAGTGAACCGCCAAGCCCCATCCCCATTACCGACCCGACCATGCTGCCCGCCATAAAAGCGCCTGCCACCGTGGAGGTGTGCCGTGGCGGAAACATGCTGATGAGAATGGCCATGCCCACGCTGGCGTAAGCGGCTTCGCCGACACCGACCAGAAAGCGCGCCGACAGCAACGTGAAGTAGTTGTGCGACAGGCCGCAGAGCAAGGTCGCGACGCTCCAGATCGCCGCCATGATCGTCACGCTGCGTACGCGACCCCATCGGTCCGCGGCAAGCGAGAGTGGGAACGCGAGGATGCCAACAGCCAGCGAGACAATGCCGCTGAGCGCTCCGAGCCGAGTATCGGACAGTCCCCACTCCGCCTTTATTTGCGGAAAGACTGCGCTGAGCACTTGCCGCGACATATAGTCGGACAAGAGCAGTCCGAATGTCAGCGCAAAAATGACCCACGCATAGCCGCGAGCGGACTGCGGCCGCGCACCGTCACCGCACGCTGTTTCTTGCATAATCACTGCCATAATTTTGTCTCCTGTTATTGCTGCTGCTAGTGCCATGCGTGCGCAGCGTTCTCTTTTCAGCTCTGGCGTCCGCGGCTGAGGGAAGGTGAAACCTGCCCTGTGCTCAAGTAGCTATGTCGCTGGACGCCCCCAATCCGGACATCGCAGCCGACCAACCCGGACGCTAGCGCTCGAACTGCCCGAGAAATTCCAGGAGCAATGCGTTAACCTGGTCAACGCTCTCTTCCGCCGCGGCATGGCCCACGCCGGGTAGCAGCACCTTCTTCTGCAGTCCGGGCAGATAAGCGTCGAGTCGGTCGTAGATACCGCGGATTTCGACCGGTTCGAGGGAAGGGTCGGCGGCACCACCGATGAACAGGCTCGGCTGGCGGACCACCGCACCGTCCAGAAACGAGGTGATTTCCCAGTTCCGGTCGCGACAGCGGTAGTAGTTAATGGCGCCGGTAAATCCCGTGCGTGTGTATTCGTCGACGTAGAAGTCGATCGCCCGTGCGCTCAACCATGACGGGAACTCCTTCGGCTCAGTGAAGGCGCTAAGGAGGGGCTCGCCGGGTTCGACGAACAGGCGCCAGCGGTCGGCGCCTACGGCGCTGCCGGAGACCGAGTAGAAAACGCTGCGCAATGTCTTGCGCGGATCACTGGCGAACTCGCGATCCGGCTTACCGATCTGCTGGAAGTACAGGTGGTGGTACACCCTGCCTTTCGCCATTTCCTGCAAGCCGACGGTCGGCTTGACCTTTCCGCGCGGTGGCACCGGGGTATTGAGCATCACAAGGCCTTGGAACAGATCCGGCCTCAGCATGGCCGCCGCTTGAGCCACCCACGCGCCCAGGTCGTGTCCGACGATCACCGCGGACGTTTCACCCAGGGCCGCCATCAGGCCAACCATGTCTCCGACTGATTGGCTCATATCGTAGGCTTCAATGGCATCTGGCCGGTCGGTTTGCCCGAATCCCCGTTGGTCGGGGACGACGACCCGAAAGCCGGCCGCGGCCAAAGCCCCGATCTGGCGGCGCCACATGTACCACAGGTATGGAAAGCCATGCAGCAGAATGACGAGCGGACCTTGCCCCTCGTCGATGTAATGCATGCGAATGCCGTTGACTTCGGCAAAGCGGTGGTTGAATACGGCGGGGTCGTCAGCATCCACTTGCCCGAATGCGGCGCCCGGCTGACCGATGTGCGTTGCAGCGCTGGTGTCCATTGTCTGTCTCCATCTGTAGAAGTTCTCGGCCTCTAAGGTAGCCCTGACAGGCAACTTGCACTAAGCTTGGCAGGACATACTCTTGTGAAATTGGGACAGGTGACTGTCGGTGCATACCCTGACGCGAAGTGCCAGCCTTACCGACTATGAACACGTTGCCCGTTCGGTGGGGCTCGATCCGCTTCGCATGCTGCGGATGGCCAAGCTGCCGGACACGGTCCTCGACGATCCGAATCTGATGATCAGTGCCGATTCGGTGGGGTGGCTGCTGGAGGAGTCGGCACGCCTGTCAGGTCAGGAGGCCTTCGGCTTGCTGCTCGCGGAAACGAGAAGCCTGGCCAATCTGGGCATGCTGGCGTTGGTGCTCCGGGACGAACCAACGTTGCGTGCAGCAATGCAGTCTTGCATCCGCTATGTGCGACTGCACAACGCCGGCGTGCAAATGCGGCTTGACGACGCAGGCGACGTCGCGCTGTTGCATATGGACGCGAATATGCAACCCCCCGGCGTTTGGCGCCAGACTATCGAACAGTCAGTCGGCATCGGATTGCGGATGTTCAGGGCGCTGAGTGGCAACACCTTCCGGCCGGCAAATATCTGTTTCGCCCACGAGCGGCCCGCCAGTCTTGAAGTGCACCACCGCGTGCTGGGTACGGCAATCGAGTTTTCGCAGGAATGCAATGCCATCGTTTGCCGCGGCCGCGACCTGGACATGCCCATCCCTGCTGCGGACCCGACGCTGAATCGCGAGGTGAAGCGATGGCTGGACATGCAGTTGGTCAACGTACGCGACGAGCCGGCCCAGCGGGCGCGCCAGATCGTCAGGATGCTGCTACCAAGCGGACTTTGTTCCGTCGACCAGGTCGCCCAGCATCTTGGCATGCATCGGCGCACGCTTAACCGGCACCTGGCGGCCGAAGGTGAGAGTGTCACCACGATCATCAATGCGGTGCGTGCTGAACTCGCCGAGGAGTATCTGGCCAACAGCAAACGCAGGTTGTATGAAGTCGCCGAACTCCTCGGCTTTTCCTCTGCCGCTGACTTTTCGCGCTGGTTCCGCAGCCAGTTTGGCAAGACACCCTCGGATTGGGCCGCCCATTACCGACAGAACTCGGCGGCAGCCGGTCCTATCTCGTACAAATAGGAAGCAGGAAGGCAGACTCAGAATCGGCTCACGAACCCCTCCGTCAACCGGGCCTGCTGCACTGAGTGAACCTGTCGCACCCTGCATGTTCCTGACCTCACCGATCCGCGCCCGCTCCCCGCGATTACCCAACTGCCCGCTTGGTCGCCCCGGAAGCACGCGAGCGTTGTTGCTCTCCGCTTTTCATCCACGGCACCGGGCCTGCTGTCCCAATATGCTAATAAATTGTCCCGTCAAGCCAATGGCATCGCGGCCGCAATGCGTAGTATTGGATCCCATGGCTGACGAAACGGTGCCCCTGTCCTCCCTGCTGACAGGGGCCCGCTTCATCTGCCGGACGCACACATGGCTCGCCACCGCGCAAGCCCAGACTGGAGACATCAATGACAGCAACCGCCGTACCCCAAAACACGACTTCACAAGCCACATCCGCGTCGCCGGCCATAGTCCGGCCATCGGTGCGCCAGCATTCGATCAAGGTGGAGATCTGCACGCCCGCCATCGGCGCCGAGCTCAGCAACATCAGCCTGGCGGATGCCGCCCTGGATCCTGACGCCATCGCCGAAATCCGGGCGCTGTGGCTGAAGCATAAGGTCCTGTTCTTCCGCGATCAGAACATTACGCCGATGGAGCAACAGAACTTCGCCGCGCAATTCGCTGAACTGGAATCCCATCCCCTTGCCCCGAGCCATCCGGAGGCGGACAAGCTGCTGATGCTGTACCGCAATCTCGACTCGGGTAAGCCCAAGAGCTTCGTCGAAAAAGCCAGCCGCGAAAACCTCTGGCATGCCGATGTGACCTTCAAGAAGGCGCCGCCGCGCGGCGCGGTGTTGCGTTGCGAACTGGGTCCGGAATCCGGCGGAGACACCATGTGGTCCAACATGGTGATGGCCTACGCAAAGCTGCCCAACACCATCAAGCAACGGATCGACGGCCTGTACGCCAAGCACAGTGCCGAGCACACGTTCGGCGCTCAGATGCCGATCGAAGAACGGCACGCGATGGCCGCGAAGAACCCCGCCGCTGAGCACCCGGTTGCGCTCATCCATCCCGAGACGGGCGAAAAGGTGTTGTTCGTCAACTCGACGTTCACGACCCATTTCTCGAATTTCTTCAACTTCGAGGACATCCGGTACGGCCAGGACTTCATGCCGGAGGCTCATCACCTGATGAACTATCTGACCTCTCAGGCCACGATTCCGGAATACCAGGTTCGTCTGAAGTGGAGAACCAACACGGTTGCCATGTGGGACAACCTGCAGGTTCAGCACTACGCAGTGGCGGACTACGACAACTCGCCAAGAAAGATGCTGCGCGCCACCCTCGCGGGCACCCCCCTGGCCTAAGGCCAACAGTTGCCTCCGGCGTATCCGGGGCATCCGCCCGTCAGGCACAGGCGGGCGGCCCTGGCACGCTTACCAGTTTTCGGCTACGACCATACCAATATGGAGACAGATATGCTTTACGAACAAGTCGACACCTCGCTCATCGATGGCGATTCGCTACCGTGGGTGCCGTTTGCACCCTATGCAGAAAACGTCCTGCTGAAGTACTTCAAGCTTGATCCGATCCGGGGTGAATGGATCGTGCTGATGAAGTCACCGATCGACATGCAACTGCCCAAGCACCACCACACCGGTACGGTCCTGGTCTACACGATCGAAGGCAAGTGGAAATACAAGGAGCACGACTGGATCGCCGGACCCGGCAGCGTCGTGTACGAAACCGCCGCGTCGACCCACACGCCTGAAGTCGTCAGCACGGGAAGCGGAGACGGATATGTGCTCACGCTGGTTCAGGTGACCGGGGATCTCCTTTTCCTCGACGGGAACGACAACATCGTCGCGATCGAAAACTGGAAGTCCGGGCTGCAGCGCTATCTTGCCTATTGCGAGCAGCACGGCATCAAGCCGAAAGACCTTACGGCATTCAACTGATCTGACATTCATGGGGACTCCGGATATCCCCCCGGGGTCCTCTTGACACTCAGTGCGTCGCCCGCAAGATGCACTAGACGGTCCGGGCATATCAGGGCTCCGGCACCACGCCGGGTCATCGCAGATCACAGGCCGCGAGAAGATGGCTGCGTGCCGACCACGCAGCCCATGCCGCATCGCGATCTCTCCCGCCGCCAGAACCGTTGTCTGATCGCAAAAACCCAGGAGAGGGGAAACACGTGGTTTCGTTCGCGGCCTTGAAGCGGAACCTGACAGAGGGCTACGGCCATGTGCCCGCTCCCCGATCACAGACATTACGAACGGAACGACGCCATGAACGGCTTGATGATGCAAAAGCAGTTGTTGATCTCCTCACTCATAGTGCATGCCGACCGTCATCATGGCGATACGGAGATCGTGTCCCGGCGGGTGGAGGGCGATATCCATCGCTACACTTTCCGTGACTGCCACCGTCGCGCACGCCAGATGGCCAACGCGCTGACGAGCCTCGGTGTCAAGCCCTCCGACCGGGTCGGCACGCTGGCATGGAATGGCTACCGTCACCTGGAGTTGTACTACGGCGTCTCCGGTATGGGTGCCATTCTGCATACCATCAACCCTCGCCTGCATGAAGACCAGGTCGCTTACATCGCGAATCACGCCGAAGACCAGTACATCTTCTTCGACCTGACCTTCCTGCCGTTGATCAAGGCCATCGCCGGCCGCTGCAAAACGGTCAAGGCGTTCATCGTCATGACCGATCGTACAAACATGCCGACGGACGCCGGCATTGACAACCTGCTGTGCTATGAAGACGTGATCGAGCAGTATTCGTCCGTTTACTCCTGGCCGATCCTCGACGAGGAGGCCGCCAGTACGCTCTGCTACACCTCTGGCACGACAGGCAACCCGAAAGGGGCGCTGTACAGCCATCGCTCATCAATGCTGCACACCTATGCGGCCGCGCTGCCTGATGCCCTGAACTGTTCCGCGCGCGACGTGATCCTGCCCGTTGTGCCGATGTTTCATGTCAATGCCTGGGGACTTCCGTACATCGCGTGCATGGTCGGGGCCAAACTTGTATTCCCCGGGCCGGCTCTGGACGGCAAATCGCTGTATGAACTGCTCGAAGCCGAGCAGGTTACGCTCTCCGCTGGCGTTCCGACGGTCTGGCAAGGGCTGCTGAGTCATGTTGAGGAATCAGGCCAGCCATTCTCGAGCATGAGACGCACCATCATTGGCGGCGCGGCCTGTACCCCGGCCATGTTGCGCAAGTTCCAGGAAACATACGGCGTAGCGGTATTGCACGCCTGGGGGATGACTGAACTGAGCCCAATGGGCACCATCGGCAGCATGAAGGCCACGCACTCTAAGATGTCCCCGGAAGAGCGGCATGCCGTGCAATCCAAACAAGGCCGTGTGGTGTTCGGCGTCGACATGAAAATCGTTGGTGCTGACGGCATGGAGTTGCCCTGGGATGGCGCGACTTCTGGTGACCTGCTGGTGCGCGGGCCATCGGTAGTGTGCGACTATTTCAGAAGCGAAGGGGATAGTCCGCTGCAGTTCGATGACGAAGGACAAGGATGGTTTCCAACCGGCGATGTTGCGACCATCGATGCCAATGGCTTTATGCAAATCACTGATCGCAGCAAGGACGTCATCAAGTCTGGGGGCGAGTGGATTGGCTCCATCGATCTTGAGAATATCGCCATGGCTCACCCCGCGGTATTCATGGCAGCGTGCATCGCGGCCCGCCATCCGAAGTGGGATGAGCGGCCGCTGCTCGTAGTGGTAAGGAAAGCAGGAACCGAGCTTTCCCGCCAGCAGTTGCTTGGCTTCTACGAAGGCAAAATTGCGAAGTGGTGGACGCCGGACGATGTGGTCTTCGTCGACGAGATCCCGCTGGGTGCAACAGGGAAGATTCTAAAAAATCAGTTGCGAGAGCGCTTCGCCGACTTCCTGATGAACCCAGCGGAACGCCAGCGCATCGCGTGACCCAGCGCGCCATGGCCCTCGCCACGTCCAATGGCTCCGGCACCTCAATGAGTCATCCGATCGGGGGCTACGGGCGCGTTATTTACCGTCAAGGCCATGCAAGAGTTGCATCGCGTCCAGCGTCGGTATGCGCTTGTCACGATGTGCATTGGAGGCAGTCAGGAAATCGCCGCCGTCTTCGAGCGAACCTGATTGGCTGAGTACAGGCTTGGCAGCCACCATCGGCACGGGGTCCGATAAACGATGGCTGGCTGCGCATTATGCGCATTTGAAGGACGTCTACCCCCGTCACTTATGCAATCCATATCCGACAGAAGGCCACCACTGAGCGCCGCGCGAGCACTGCCTTTGCTGGGGGTTCTGGGCATTCTGGTATCCCTTTGGTCTGACATCCTGTTGCCTACCCTCGCGGCGATTCAGCAGGACCTGCACATATCGGCTACCTCCGTGCAGCAGACGGTGTCGCTATTTTTTGTAGCCAATGCCTTTATGTGCCTGTGGCATGGCGTCATTTCAGACGCCTACGGGAGGCGAAGGCCTCTGCGTTTCGTGTTGGTGGTGCTGCTGCTGTCTTCCTTATTGTGTTTAAAAGTGACGCGCATTGAGGAACTCTGGGTGCTGCGAACCGTGCAAGGCTTGGCAGCCGGCATAGGAACGATTCTGTGCCGTGCCATCATTCGCGATCTGTATTCGGGCGCCGATGCACAAAAAATGATTGCGCGTACGAGCATGGTCCAGTGCCTGGGGCCCACCTTAATACCCATGCTTGGCGGATGGCTGACGTTCGTATGGGGCTGGCGCGCAGTGTTTGCCTTCCTTTCTGTGGTGGCGGCGCTCATGTTAATGCTCTACAGTCGGCTGTTGCCGGAAACCCTGCCGCGCATCCGCCGTCAGCCTATGCGCGTCGACACTCTGTGGCGCACCTACCGTATTGTGCTGGGCTCGGCTTGGTTTATGCGTCTGACCGTGGCCCATGCCTGCAACTGGATGGCGATGTTCCTATATGTCGCCGCCGCTCCACAGTATGTAATCCATCTTTTGGGGCGCCCTGCGACCGAGGTCTACGTGGCATATGTGCCAATGGTGTTGGGGCTGATTGCGGGCTTGGTATGTCTGCCGCTCCTGCTTCAGCGGTGGGGCACGCAGCGCACTGTGCGCCTGGCCTACCTGGGCTTTCTGGTTGTCAATCTTCTTAATGTGGCATTGGCCCTGCGGGTGGCACCCGGCCTGATTCACCTCGTGCCGTTGGGTGCTTATTCCTTTATGGTGGCCCTGTCCATGCCGCTGCTCATAGGCCATGCGCTGCAACCATTTCCTGAGAACGCGGGTTTAGCCGCATCCTGCCAGATGCTTTTGCAATACACAGGCATGGCCCTGATAGCCGGCGTGCTGGCCCCGCTGCTTTGGAACTCCTTCTGGCTCATGGCCCTGGGCTGCGCGGCGCTTACGCTGGCTGGTGCAGCGTTGTTGCTTTGGCAAGGCCACGCCACTCGTCGGGCAAATCGATTACCCGTGGCCTGAATCGGCGGCCGGCTTCTTTGCTTCTTCACTTGAAGACACGGGCCGCCTACTCCCTCGCTGTTGACGGCACTCACCGGCCTTGATGAGCGACGGCACAAGGCATATGCTTGCGGCGCTTGTGGAGTTGGCCTGGTTCAGTGGAGACATAATTCTATGTGTTTACGAAGCCGCAGATGCCCAAATCCAGACCACCCTAGCTGTTGCGGCCCGATAACATGAATCGCCGCGACCGATTACATCAAACGTACTTTGATGCCGCCTCCGCTTGAAAATCAGCTTCCAGGAGCGTCCGCCTCTCGCGCTCCAAATAGCCGTTCCGACGCATCTGCATTTGACGCCTCATATGGGTCGAGAGCGCGCATTCGCAGTGCGACCCGACATTCGCGGCGGTAGGCGAACGGCAGGAATGCAACCTGTAGCCGCCTCACCGACGTCGTCACCTCAATGGCGGCACTGGCCGAGATGCTTCCATAGGTCATCCGGCAGGTTTCGGAGTGGACCGGTCGTTTGAATGACGCACTGGGATGATGGCCGAGCGGCAGCAACTGGCCGGTAAGCGACCTCCACCAGTCGTGAGCCGGTCGGCTCTTACCGACCCACTGCCGTCGTTCGTCACGAGATCACGTCAACGGCGGCTTCCAAGGCACAGCGGCCATCGATATCGACATCGAGACCGGCGGTGGATCGGCCATAGCGGACCTCGGCAAACCTGCGTCGGTGAACCGTCGTTCGGTCCACGCTCAAGTGCCAGCGGCTTACAGGCCAACTTGAGGCAGTAGTCCACGGTCTTGCGCAGCTAGGTGTGGGCGAGGTACCGGAGGGTACGTAATCTGCCGTATGCGCTCGGCAGGCCATTGCCAGCTCTTGTGCGAACGCAATGAACTCGCCGAGATCGGCCATTAGCCAGCTGACCGCCGCGACTGGGTCGCCCGATATGTCATTGGCCTCGATCTGCGGCGCAGCGTGGGCAAAGAGCAGAGCAATGGCTGATAGGCCCAGATGGATCGTCTGCATGGCTGCCTCAGCGCACGCCGCGATCCGCAAGAGAGCTTGCGGGTCGGCCGCCGCATAGTCGATTTCACGGAACTCCGTAACAGGGAGCAAGGGCAGCGCCAAAAACAGATCATGCAATGGCCGCTTGGTGGTTCTAGTTGAAAGCAGCGAAAGGGTGTTGGAAAGCTGCGCGGCCATGGTTCAGTACTCCTCCGGCAGCAGCAGCGTCGTCGCGCTCCAGGCAGCTTCGGTGATGATCCATATTCGTTCTCCGGCAACTTCGTAGGCGGAGACAATGCGTAGGCCGTTGTCGACGGCAAACCGGTTCGCCTGCGCGTCCTCGGCCGGCACCAAGCCCCAGTCGCCGCGCACATGACGCGCTAGTAACGGCGCGGCATTCACGCCACTCAGATCAAGATGGGCAAGTACACGCCGCGTGGCAACGATCTGCCCTAACGGGAATAAGGGCGCCTGCGTCCGGACACTGGCGCGAGAGTTTCCGGCGCGGGGGAAGCGGCTGATTTGGGTTGGCCTGGGAAATTCTCCTGGGGGTTGTGGCGGCGCCGCCATCGCGGATCCCAAAATGTACAAAAGCCAAGGCGGGGGCCTTGGCTTTGAGAGGCGAACACGAGTTATGACGTCGGTTGCGGCATGGCGCGAATGCACCATTTCGACACGTTACTGCAGGGCAGTTTTTACCTCAAGCCCGGTGTAACTTTGGCAACCGCGTGCGGAGCCGAACCTACTGCAGGGTCCGTCGGCATCCAGTCGAAGAGGTTCGCACCGCGAGAGGCGCACGGCCATCTGGCTCGACGGATGATCGATAGCGCCGGTATCCTCCAAATATTCCGCGCAGGAGGGAATTGCGGGCCCGCTTCACGCCGACGGCGGCGGCGACTTCCCCAATGGTAAAGGCAGGTGGAAGAGTGTTCTAATATGCCGAACAACGCATAAAGATAGGAATCGCGAATGCTGCCGGCAACTGAACAAGAGACGAACGATGTCATTGAGTACATAACCTGGCAGGCGCCTGACGTCACTGTCGAGATGCTACAGAAAGTGTATTCGGAGAACGTCCTGCATGTCTGCCACAACATTTGGGACGTACACACCGACAAGGGCCGCTGGTGGGTCATCACCGAACCAACGAACCTGTATTCGCAGGACCAGTTTCCGAACATGGACCTAGCGCTGACGTTTCACGTCGGACTATGCCTACGAATTCCCAGGAGTGAGAAACAGAAGCTGTCGGCGCTCCCGGTGGAGCCCTTTGCGGAAGCCTATCGGTACCTCGAAGAAGCGTCAGACGCACTGCAGCATGCAGAGGAAGTGGCGGACTACCAAGCCATTGGCGTGCGCTGTCGCGAGGCGTTACTCGCCTTCGCTGCTGCCGCGCAAATGGTCCTACCTTGGAAGTCAACCGACGAAGCCCCGAAGAAGGCCGACATGAAGGGCTGGACAGATCATATCTGCACTGTCACGATGCCAGGTTCAACACACGAAAACCGGCGCCATCTCTTCAAAAATCTGTTGGATAGCGCGTGGAAGTTCGCCAATTGGCTCACGCACACCAAGGGATCCAAGTGGCATGATGCCGAGGCGGGCTTCTCGGTTACCGAAAATGCCATTGGCCTCGCCACTTCCGCTGTCATTCGACATATTCGCGGCGTTCCCGACCAATGCCCCGCGTGCGGTTCACACAGGCTCTCGCCCGAGCGCGGGTATCGTGACGACATGCCTGATGTGGAATGGGAGCGGCCTGCGTGCACGAAATGCGGATGGGTAGGCGAACCAGTGAAGATCGAATCGGTCCCCCAGGTTCCCGAAGAACCGCGGCAAGCGCCCGAGGGCGAATGCATCGAGCCGTCGATTCCGCTTCGCAAACTGCTACGCCCACCAACTTCTTCAGAGTCTTGACACCCCAGAAAGCACGAAAGCCAAGGCTTCGCGCCTTGGCTTTGAAAAGGGATGCGAGTCATGACGACGGCACTCGGTCGTAGCGTAGCGCGGCATGCGCTATTTGGATACGCTGCACCAGCACCCGTATTAGGGCACGCCGTGCAATTTTGGCAATCAGTCGTAGAATAAGGTCAGTCGAGAATTTGGGGCGAGCAAGCGGCCCCCACGACAGCGCAGCGTCTAATGACGCCAGACGCAAAACACCAGAATTCGTCAATTGAGGCACCGCACCGGCGGTAGATGAGGAGGTTAGTGATGGCATTGAGTAGCCTACGGCTTAGCCTCAGTTCAGAATGGCCAGTCACACTCCTGACGGTACTTTTGACACTCTGTACGTCCCCTTCTGCGGAAGCCCAGTGTGCCAACCAGCAAACTCCCAGTTGCAGCGTATACCAGGAGTGTTTCGCGAAATACTGCCCCTGTTCAGGCAGCGCTGATGAGTACTTCGAGTCGTACGGCGCAAAGTACTGCCAGCGTTTTCTGGATAACGCCAACCTCTCGGCGGAAGGAAGGAACTGGCGCGACAAAACACTGGTTTGCTTGCAAGAAGCTGTTGTTCCGAAGCTAGACATCTCCGTCAACCCAACCTGCAACTGCCCGGAGATGAAGAGGTTTGCGTTCAAGTCGCATGTCGCTTGCTACACCCAGGCGAACAGTTCCATTTGCTCCTTACCGCTTTCGGACGTCAATGAAATACGAAGAATCGTCGACGTCGCAGATGCCTTCACGTCCGAGGGGTGGGCTCAGATGCTCGAGGTATCGAGAATTTGCGCTACCGACGCGCCAGACGACGGGAGACGCGTCCTGTGGCAAGGACTGAAAGCCGTGCTGTCAACTCGCTGAGAACGCTATTCCGCCCACGAAACCGTTGTTGCAAGACGCTGACCGGGAACCGCGAGGCAACCTAGCTGGCAACGCAAGGCGGGGGACACGAAACACGAGCATATTGATCTGCGGAACAGACCACCGACGCCCGGCAGCAGGCGGAGGTGGCCGCGAGCGTCGGTTCGTCCGAGATCCCGGAGCCCAGTCCGGTCCGCGCGGTCGGCATTGACGGCGGCTACCTTCGGCGGGCCGGCCACCGGCGCCGCCAGGACGGCTGGTTTGAAGTGATCGTCAGGAAGTCCCTGCGGGATCAGGATGGCGGGCATAGTTTTGCCTACGTGCACAAGCTGGAGCGCCGACCGGCCGATCGTATGTGGAACTTCCTGCTGCGAGAAGGTGTGCAACCCAATCAGCCGGTCACCTTCCTGTCGGACGGCGGGGATACCGTACGGTTTGCCCAACTCGGCTTTGGTGACCGCGGTGAGTACGTTCTCGATTGGTTCCACATCGCCATGCGGGTACAGAACCTCGAACAGATGATCAAGGGCAGGCCGGCACACTGCGACGGTCCTAGCAACGCAGCCTTGATCAAGGCGCTGCATGGCGCCAAGTGGCACCTGTGGCACGGCTGCCCCCATCCGGCGTTGCGCCGACTGGAAAGCCTGGGCTGGGATCTGGAAGCTGAGGCAAGCCCCGAGGAAGCCAAACTCCTTGGCAAGCTCGAGGAGTTCATTGTCTACCTCGAAAACAATCGGCACTTCATCGTGAACTACGGTGACCGCTATCGGCATGGGGAGCCCATTGCATCAGGTTTTGTCGAGTCAGCCGTCAACCAGGTGGTCAGCAAGCGATTCGTCAAACGGCAGCAGATGGCCTGGCGGCCTCGGCACGCGCACAACCTGCTGCAAATCCGGACCGCCGTGCTCAATAACCAGCTCCGGTCTCACGTTGAACGATGGTATCCCTCCATCGCCGGCGAAGGAAACCATCGCCTTGCTGCTTAGTCAGCCCCCGGTTTGGCGCGGTCTCCCGATAGCACATGGCTGACACGTTCAGCCGCGGGCATGGGAATCGAGAGTGCAAGCTAAGTTGTGATCGTGCTGGGCCGACTCGGTCGATGACGGC
>NZ_BAAILO010000605.1:0-258 GCF_054589115.1 Cupriavidus sp. 8B
GCGCCAGTCGGCGAAGGTGCGTACCGGGATGCTGCGTCGGATGGCCGAGCCGACGCCTTTGCGGCGTTTGCGCTGCCCGTCGATGTGTGAACGCGTAGCGGCCAACATGCGATCGATGGTCGCTGCGCTGACTTGAAAGAGCTTGGCCTTGATGACCGGATCCAGGTCCAGATGGCCGTGCCGTTCCATGGCATCAACCAACGTCGGGATCAACGCCTTCAGGCGCTTGCCGCAGACCCTGTCGGCCGCTTCCCACAA